>DSBL01000054.1 GCA_011049455.1 Desulfonatronum sp.
CTAGTGAAGCCGTCCATGCCCGTCGGAACTTTCATTAACGCCGCGGCCATCATTCTCGGGAGCCTGCTGGGCCTGTTTCTCAGCGGGCGCTTTCCGGATCGCTTCCGCACCGTGGTTTATCACTCCATCGGCCTGTGCGTGCTGGTCATCGGTCTGCACATGGCTTTGAGCTTCGACAATATTCTGATCCTGGTCTTTGCCATGCTCTGCGGCGGATTGCTGGGCGAGGCCGCGGGCCTGGACAAGCGACTGGTGCAGGCCGGCGACATGCTCAAACGCCGCCTGGGCTCCAAGGACGCCCGGTTCACCGACGGTTTTGTGACCGCCTCCCTGCTCTTTTGCATCGGATCCATGGCCATTCTCGGCTCCATTGACGAAGGCATCCGCGGGGACCGGACCATTCTCCTGACCAAATCCATATTGGACGGATTCATCTGCATTCCCCTGGCCTCCACCTACGGCGTGGGCGTGCTGTTCTCCTTCGTCTCCATCCTCCTCTACCAAGGCAGCATCACCCTGCTGGCCGGACAGGCCCAGGGATTCTTCACTGAGCCCCTGATCAACCAGCTTACTTCCACCGGCGGTCTGCTGATCATGGGCATCGGCATCAACCTGCTGGAACTGAAGACCATCAACGTCACCAACATGCTGCCGGCCCTGCTCTTCGCCGTGCTGTTCACTGTTTTCTTTTCGGGCATGGTCTGATAAAGATCGGTCAATCATAAACCAAGGTCGACGTCACAATCAGAATCGGTATCAACGTCGGGATCGGTATCGATATCGCCTCCGGCACCATGTTGATTTATCCTGAGGGTCTTATTCCGTCCTGCTTTCCACCCCGATGCCGATACCGAATCCGACACCGATGCCCACAGTTTCGATGACTCCCAGCGGATGATGCACGGATCACGATGAAAAAGCCTGTCATCCTGAAACAAAAAATCATGCTCCGCGTCCTGTACGCGCTGATTCCGGCGGCCTTGGCCGCGATCTGCTTTTTCGGGCTGCGCGTCCTGGCGGTCCTGGCCGTGTCCATGCTCTTCGCCTTTTTGACCGAATGGTTCATGGCCGCCCGCCGGGGCGGCAAGGTCACTCAGGCCTGTCTGGTCACCGGGGCTCTGTTCGCCTTGTCCCTGCCGCCCAACATCCCGCTGTGGATGGCCGTGGTCGGCGTGGTCGTTGGCATCCTGTTCGGCAAGGAACTTTTCGGCGGCTTCGGCAGAAACGTCTTCAACCCGGCCATTGTCGGCCGAGCCTTCATCTGGGTCAGCTTCCCCCTGGAAATGACCGGGCAGTATATCCCTGTCTTTCGGGATTTTCCCGGCGGGTTCGTGCGCTGGTCCATGGCAGCGTCCGAGACCCTGCCTGCGTATCTGCACCAATCCACGGACCTGGCCCTGAACACGGGCATGGATGCGATCACTTCGGCCACGCCCATGCTGGCCCGCAAGAGTCTGGATCATGAAACCGGCATCCTGGATCTGTTCTTGGGCAGCATCGGCGAGATCTTCACCGTGGGCGAACAGACCCTGGTCCTGGGCGCCGGGGCCATGGGCGAAGTCAGCGCGTTGGCCATCTTCTTGGGTGCCGGATATCTCTTGTTCACCAAAACAGCCCAATGGCGGCTGATGATTCCTCCGATCCTCGGCGCGGCCATGCTCTGCCTGGCCTTGCGCCACGGCCTGGGCATTGAGGCCGTCCCTTCCTTGGACTTTACCCTGTTTTCCGGCGGCCTGCTCTATGCCGCAGTGTTCATGATCACCGAACCGGTCAGCGCGCCCAAACTTTCCAAGTCCCAATGGATTTACGGCCTGTTCATCGGCATGATGATCGTCTTTTTCCGCTACAAGGGCATTTTCTACGGCGGCGTGGCCTTTTCCATCCTGCTGGGCAACATGCTTGCACCGTCTTTGGACCTGTGGATCAAGCGCCTCTTCCCCAGTCCCCAAGGCAAGCCCAAGGGAGCCTTGGCGTGAAAAATGACTCCATTGCCTATGTCCTGGGATTCATGCTGGCGGTGAGCGTCTTATTCGGTACGGCCGTATCCCTGGTGCACCACGGAACCAAAGACATGCTGGCCCGCAACGAACAGATGCACCGCAACCGGACCGTGGCCCAGGCCTTTGGCTTGGAGGTGGAAGGCAGGGATGCCGCGGACTATGAACAGGCCGTGGCCGAACACGTTCACGAAACCATGCTCAAGGCGGACGGTCGCACCTGGCCCGTATTTCAGCACCCCAGGCCTGAATCCGGCCAGAAACCGGATGCCGTCGGCTTCGAATTCATGGGCCAGGGGGTCTGGGACGTGATTCGGGGCATTCTCGTGCTCACGCCCGAACTGGACCGCATACTCAGCCTGAGACTCTTGGAACAGCACGAAACTCCGGGTCTGGGGGGACGCATTGAAGAGGACTGGTTCCTCCAACAATTCCAGAACATCATTCCAAACTGGGACAGTCCCAAGGACCGGCGGGTGATCATCGGCCAGTCACTGGATCCTGAAGCCGAAAACCGGGTGGACGCCATCACTGGCGCGACCCAGACCTCCCAGGCCTTGATGCGCATGTTGAACCAGGAACTGGAGGCTTTCCGCAAGGCCTTCATGGCATACCAAGCTCAGGCAGCAAGGCAGGATAATGGCTGAAACCACGCGATCCATTTTCACCAAAGGCATCTGGGCGGAAAACCCGGTCTATCGTCAGGTCCTGGGCATCTGCTCGGCCCTGGCCGTGACCAACCTGCTCGCAAACACTCTGTTGATGTGCGCCGGCGTGATCTTCACCACGGCCATGTCCAACCTGACCATATCGATTCTGCGCAACCACATCCCCAAGCGCATCCGGATGATGGTTCAGGTGCTGATCATCGCCAGCTTCGTGATGATGGTGGACATCATGATCCGGGCCTCGGCCCCGGACATCCACCGCTTCATCGGCCCCTACGTGGGCCTGATCATCACCAACTGCATCATCATGGGCCGGGCCGAAGCCTTTGCCAGCCAGAACAAGCCTCTGCCGTCGCTTTTGGACGGCCTGGCCGCGGGCCTGGGCTACTCCATGGTGCTCATCGCCATCGCCCTGGTCCGCGAACCCCTGGGGTTCGGTACCGTTCTCGGCCATCCCCTGCCCGTCCGGGATCTTTGGTGGCACTCCTGGACCATCATGATCATGCCGCCCGGCGCGTTCTTCACCTTGGGCCTTCTGACCTGGTGGGCCAGAGCCAAGACCGACCCGAGCCTGCAATAATGTTCTCCTTTCTCCACGTCGCCGACATTCACCTGGACAGTCCCTTGCGCGGCCTGGCCCGCTACGAGGGCGCGCCCGTGGAGGAAATCCGCGGCGCCACGCGGCAGGCCCTGGACAATCTGGTGAATTACGCCCTGGAAAACGCCATTTCTCTGATCGTGCTGGCCGGCGATGTCTACGACGCGGACTGCCCGGACTTCCAGACCCTGCTTCACTTCGGTCATCAGATGTCCCGACTGGGCGAACACGGCGTACAGGTGGTCATGATCCGCGGCAACCATGACGCGGACAACTCCATGACCGCCTCCCTGACCCTCCCGGACAACGTGACGGTTTTACCCTCGGCCAAACCCGGCACCTGGCGCTCCCCTTCCTTGCCCGTGGCCGTGCACGGCCAGTCCTATGCCGGACGGGAGGTCGCCACGAACCTGGTCCGGGACTACCCTTCTCCCGTACCCGGCCTGTTCAACATCGGCCTGTTGCACACGGCCCTTTCCGGCAGGCCCGGACACGCCCCTTACGCACCCTGCACCCTGACCGATTTGGCAGCCAAGGGTTATGACTACTGGGCGTTGGGCCATGTTCATGAATTCGAACAAGTGGCCCAGGCCCCGCATGTGGTCTTTTGCGGCTGCCTGCAAGGCAGGCATGCCCGGGAAACCGGGGCCAAGGGCTGCGTGCGCGTGGACGTGGACGACCAGGGCCAACTTCTGGTGGAACAGGTGGTTTTGGACGTCCTGCGTTGGATTTTGGTGGACGTAAACATCAGCGGTGTTCGCCGCCTTGACGATCTCTACGCCGCCGTGGCCTCGGCCTTGCGCGTCGCCTTGCCTCCGCTGGGCAACCGACTTGCCGCAGTACGCCTGCGGTTGCAAGGCCAGTGCGCTGCGCACGCCCGGATTGTCCAAGATCCGGACAAAGTCATTGCCCAGATCAGACTGCTGGCCACGGATCTTTCCCGGCACCGGACCTGGATCGAGAAAGTGCTTTTGGACACCACGCCGGAACTTGACCTTGCGGTCCTGTCCCAGGCCGACACCCCCCAGGCCGGTCTGCTGCGAGCCTTAAAAGCCCTGGAGCAGGACCCCGATGAGCTGACCGCCCTTGGCTTGGATCTGCGCGATGTGCAAGCCAGGATCAGCGGCAGCGGGCTCAGTCTGCCGGACCTGGACGATCCGAAAACTCGCTCGGCCCTGGTCAAAGACGTCCGGAACATGCTCATCCCCATGCTGGCCGGCGCTTCCGGCGCAAGCCTGGAGGAAGACCATGCGCATTGAAACCCTCCGCCTGCCGGCTTTCGGCCCCTTCACGGACATGGAAATCCGCTTCGCGCACCAGGGTCGGGGTCTGCACGTGATCCACGGCCCTAACGAGGCCGGCAAAAGTACCATGCTGCGAGCCTTGCGCAATCTGTTGTTCGGCTTTCCCCATCAGACCCCGGACGCACATCTCCATCCGCCCAAGAACCTGTCCGTGGGCGCCGCCTTGGGTTTGGCGGACGGAAAAACCATAAACATCGTGCGCTTCAAGCGCCGCAAAAACGACCTTGTGAATGAAACCGGCCGGGTCCTGGACCAGTCTGAACTGGCCGCCCTGATGGGCGGCATTTCCCAGGACTTGTTTGGACGGATTTTCTGTATTGACCAGGACGGCTTGCGCCAAGGCGCCGAGGGACTGCTCCAGGCCGAGGGCGATCTGGGCCAGGCCCTGTTCGCAGCGGCTTCGGGCATCGCCGACCTGCGCGGCATTCTCAAAAAGCTGGAAAGCCGCCAGGACAGTCTTTTCCGACCGCGGGCCAGCACCTCCAGCATTCACCAAAGCGTCTTTGAACTGACAGCATTGACCAAACGCGTCCGCGAACTGTCCCTCAAGCCCGCGCAATGGAAGAAAAAACAACAGGAACTGAACGAACTGATCCGGCAGCAAAAGGCCCTGCTGGACGCGAGCTTCGCCCTGGACACAAACATGGCCCGCCTGCAGCGCTACCGGGACGCTCTCAGGCACATCGACCTGCGCGAGGAGATTTCCCGGCGGTTGGCCGAAACCGAAAAGGTGCCGCTGCTGGCGGATGATTTCACCGAACGCCGCTCCAGGACGCAGCAGGCCCTGGCCAATGTCCTCCAGGAGGAAGATCGCCTGTCGTTTCGCGCCCAGCAGATCGACGCCCAGCTTGCGACCTTGAGCCTGAACACCGACCTGCTGGAAGCCGGCGACGACGTGCAGCGTCTGTATGCGGAGGCCGCGGCCCACCGCAAAGCTCTCAAGGACGTCAGAGGGTTGGAAAGCAGGTCCACCGCGCTGCGCACGACCGTCGCGGACAAGCTTGCTTCTTTGGGCCGCGACGTTGGTTCGGGGCAAGCCCGAAACACAGGCCCACAGACAGGTCGGATAACGCGGCAATTCAAGGTGCATCTGGAAAACCTGGCCCGGGAATTCGGTGCCCTGAACGCAGATCTGGCATCCTCCGCCCAGGCCGAAGACCAAGCTCAGGCCGACCTGGCCGAACTTGTCCAACAGCTCGAGGCCTTGCCGCCCTTGCCGGACCCGTCGGCCCTGGAAGCGGCCGTGGAAGCGGCCCGCGCCAAGGCCGAGGATCTGGGCAATCCAGTCCAGCGCAGTCGGGAGGCCGCCGCGGAGATTGAGCAGCTCAAATCCGACATCCTGCGGGATAGCAAAACCATGGGCCTATGGCGGCAGGACGACCCGGCTGAGCTGGCGAACCTCCCCCTGCCTTTGCCGGAAACCCTGGATCGCTTCGAGACGGACATGCACGAAGCCCAGATCCGGTTGAACGACGCTCAAAAGGACAAACTGCGCCTGGAAAACGCATTGCGGGAAAAAGACTCCGCTCTGCTCAACCTGGAGGCGTCCGGCGAACTGCCGGCTCCCGCCGCCCTGAACACGGCAAGGGATCTGCGCAATACAGGCTGGCGCCTGATCAAAAACGCCTGGCTGCTGTCCAAGTCCGATCCCCTCCGGGAAGCGCGGTTCATCACGCCATTCTCCCCTCAATCCAGCGGAGCTGACGCCCTGGCAGAAGCCTTTGAAAAGTCCCTGCGCCAGGCGGACACTCTGGCCGATGCCCTGTTTGTCAATGCCTCCAGCGTGGCCCAGGCCGAGTCCTTGCGACGGGAAATCGCTTGCCTGCGCCAGGATACGCGCAAAGTCGAGGACCACGTCCGACAGAACGCTCTGACCTTGGAAAACGTGCAAACACTTTGGACTGAATTGTGGCGGCCCATACACATTGCGCCCCTGTCTCCCAGGGAAATGCAGGCTTGGCTGGCCAAGGCCCTGGACATCCGCAAACGCCTGGCCGATCTGCATGATCGGGAAACCGCGCTGCACCGACTTGTCTCGGACATGCAAAATGCTGCCGCAAACCTGGCGCAGGCCCTGGCAAACATCGGCCAGTCCCCGCCGGAACCCGTGGAATATGCATCCGTGCTGGCCGCGGCTTGCAAGGCCGTGGCTGCACTCCAGCGGCAAGCCGCAAAGCAAAAAGACCTGCACCGTAGGATCGAGGACCTGGCCAAGACCCGGAACAGGGCCTTGGCCCGCCGCGATCAAGCCGCGTCGGCATTGGCCAATTGGAACATGCAATGGGCCAAGGCCCTGCAAACCATAGAACTGCCTGTGGAAACCACACCCGAAGCGGCCGTCGCCGTTACATTGACCCTGGAAGAAATCGATCAGGCGGAACGGGAGTTGAGGAGCCTGGCACAACGCATTGCGGACATGGAAACCGAGTACCGGGAGTTCTCTGGACAGGTCTTGGCCCTGAAAAAGCTCGCCCCCCGGGATCTTCCGGACCGACCGGAAGAAGTGATCAGCCGTCTGTACGCCCTGTGGCAGTCTGAAAAGGAAAACAAGGCCCTGATCGACGCTTTGATTGAAGAACGGCGACAGATCGAACAGCAGCTGCACGCCGCGGGCAAAACCTCCCAAATGTGTTTCCAGACGCTCTCCAAGCTGTGCGCCGAAGCCGACTGCCCCGATGCTGAAAAGCTGCCCGCAGTGGAGGCCGCGGCCCGGATCAAGACCCAGACCCTGAACGACCGCAACCGGATCGAGGAACGGCTTTTGGAACTGGCCGGCGGCGAGGAGCTGGAAACCTTCATCTCCGCGGCCCGCGATTATCAGCCGGATGAATTAAGCGCAAAACTGGAGCGGATGCGTGTTCAAAAAGCAGACCTTGGCGCGCAGCGGGACGCCTGCACCGCGGAAATCGGCAGGATTCGCGGCGAACTGGCCAGACTGGACGGCACGTCCCTGGCCGCCGAGGCCAGGCAACAAATCAGCGAGGTCAACGCCCGCTTGGCGGAAGAGGTTCGGCAATTCGTCCGCTTGCGCCTGGCCTCGCAAGTTCTGGCCAGGGAGATAGAACGCTTTCGGGAAGCCAACCAGGGACCGGTTCTGGAAGCGGCCAGTCGGTTTTTTTCAGCCATGACCCTGGGTTCGTTCGCCGGGCTGCTGGCTGACTACGACGAAAAAGGAGACCCGGTGATCAAGGCCGTACGCAACGCAAATCAGCGCCTGGAAATCCAGCAGCTCAGCGAAGGGTCCAGGGATCAGCTCTTCCTGGCCCTGCGCCTGGGCGGACTGCTGCGCTACCTGCGGACCAATCCGCCCTTCCCACTGATCGTGGACGACATTCTGGTCAATTTCGACGACCAGCGCAGCGCAGCGACCTTTCGCGTGCTGGCCGAACTCGCCGCCTCCACCCAGGTGCTCTTCTTCACCCACCACGCCCACTTGGTGGAAATCGCCAGGCAGACCCTGCCCGAAGACGTGGAGGTTGTTGAGCTGGGAGAAGATGAGAAGATGAGGGAATGAATCACTTCTCCGTCACCCGCAGCACTTCCACCACGGATTCCAGCTTGCTCAGCTTTTCAATCACCCCATAGAGGTGCGCGGCATCCCGTACCTCCACCTGGAAGACCATTTCTGTCTTGCCGTCCGGCCGGGAATTAAACGTGCCGGAATCAATGTTCATATTCTCCTTGGCCATAAGCGTGCTGATCTGACCCAGCACGCCGGGAACATTCAGGCAGAGAATGCGAACCTTGGCCGGAAAGGGCTTGTCCTGGTCGCCTTCCCAGAACACGTCCACCATGCGTTCCGGCTCCATGTGGGCCACGTTGGGACAGTCAACGGTATGTACAATGGCGCCCCGACCCCGACTGATGAACCCGACAATGGGGTCGCCGGGCAGTGGATTACAACATTTGGCGAACTGCACCAACACATCGTCCACCCCCTTGATGCTGATTCCACGGGTTGGGCGCTGCCTGGTCTCATCCGCTGTCCTGCTCGCTGGGATGTCCGGACGTCCCTCGGCCGCAAGCTGGCCCGCCGGCAGCAAACGATGCAGAACCTGTTTCGGCGTGATCCGGGCATAACCCACGGCCGTGAGCAAATCCTCCCTGGTCTTGAAGGACATTTCCTCCACGACCTTGTCGAACCTGCCGTCCTTCATGGCCTTGGTCACATTCACGCCCAGCTTGCGGCCCTCCTTTTCCAATATCTCCCTGGCAAAACCAATGCTGCTGTCGCGTTCCTCCGTGCGGATCCAATGCTTGATCCTGGCCTTGGCCCTGGCTGTCTTGACGAATTTGAGCCAATCCTTGCTGGGATGACGCCCAGGATCAGTAATGATTTCCACGGTGTCCCCATTGTGCAGTTCCGTGGACAGAGGCACCAGCCGTCCGTTGACCCGGGCCCCGGAACACTGGTTGCCCACCTCCGTATGAATCATGTAGGCGAAGTCCACTGGGGTGGCTCCCTCAGGCAACTCCTTGACATCCCCCTTGGGCGTGAACACATAGACCTCATCCTGGAACAAATCGATGCGCAGGGAAGCCATGAATTCGCGGGGATTTTCCAATTCCTGCTGCCAATCCAGAATCTGCCGCAACCAGGAAAAACGGTCCATGTCCTTGTCCCGTTCCCTGCCTTTGGCTCCCTCCTTGTAATGCCAATGGGCGGCGACTCCGTATTCCGCCAGACGATGCATTTCCTCGGTCCGGATCTGTATTTCGATGCGCTCTCCGCCAGGGCCGAAAACCGTGGTATGCAGGCTCTGGTACATGTTTTTCTTGGGCATGGAGATGTAATCCTTGAACCGACCGGGGATCGGCTTCCATAAGGAATGAACCAGGCCGAGCATGGCATAGCAGTCCTTGATGGAGGAAACGATGGTCCGAAAGGCGATCAGATCGTACACCTCCTCCATGTTCAGGCCCTGCTGGAGCATCTTGTGATAAATGCTGTAAATATGCTTGATTCGTCCGCTGACCCGGCCCTGGATGTTGTTCTTCTTCAACAGCTCCTCGATCATGGCGATGACCTTGCCGATATATTCCTGGCCGACGCTTTGGTGCTGCTGGACGCCGTTCGCGATTTGCTGATAGATGTCCGGCTTGAGATACCGCAGGCTGAGATCCTCAAGCTGGACCTTGACCCGGTACAGTCCCAACCTGTTGGCCAAAGGCGCATAGATATCCAAAGTCTCCTTGGCGATCAGACGCTGCTTGATGCTTTTCTGGAAGTCCAAAGTGCGCATGTTGTGCAGCCGGTCCGCCAGCTTGACCATTAATACCCGGATATCGTCGGCCATGGCCAGGATCATTTTGCGGATGTTCTCGGCTTGGGCCTCCTCCTTGGAGTGAAAGCTCATCTTGCTGATTTTCGTGGTCCCGGCCACGATTTTTGCAACGTCCACGCCGAATTCCTCGGAAATCTCCTTGATGGTCACCTTGGTATCCTCCACGGTGTCATGGAGCAGGCCTGCGGCAACCGAAGCCTTGTCCAGCTTCATTTCAGCGAGGGTATTAGCCACCTCAAGGGGATGGAAAAGGTAGGGTTCGCCGGAAAGCCGGGTCTGCCCGGCATGGGCTGCCGCGGAAAAAACATACGCTTTTTGAATCAGCCCCATGTCTTCAGGGGACATGTATCTGGACAGTTTGTCCAAAATCTCATGGATGCGAATCATGGTTGGGCCTGTGGAAAAGAGGCGTGTCCCGCCCGTTCAAGGCTGCGCCCGTAAGCGTGATGAAAACAAAAAGCCAAGGTCATACAAAAAATGCACCCCCCTTGCGGCATTGGCAGAATTTGGTTAAATGGAACCACTCTGGAGAATGAAGCGACCGGCACGATGGGCCGCCCAGACATAACGAATCGTATTTCATGGTTTTTTAGGAGCACGCTTCAGACATGACCACAGGAGAAGAAACTCGGGCCCTGCAGGCCGCTCAAAAATTTATCCGGGAAAGCATCCCGGAATACATCGCTTCTGGAGCACAGTCTCTGATTGCGGAGCACGGACCACCCAAAATTTCCCTGAAACAACTTGATGAACACTGGGATGTTACCGGCCAGTTCCAGGGCGATGATTTTCAGATGTACAACGCCGAATTGGGGATCAATCTCAAGGATGCCACAACAAACTTTTTTTGCAATTGCGCGGACTCGTTTTCCGGAGTTTGCCATCATGTCGCGGCAACCGCCATGCATCTTGTATCCTCTTTGCAAAGCGACAATCAAGAGGCCACGGCCAAACCCCGAACAGAATGGAGGAAAACGTTCCGCCAATTTTTTGCCATGAGCGCGGAGCCCGAACCCGGCAGGCAATACTTCATCATCCAATTCTTTCCGGAACCCGGCCGCGTCCAGGCGGCCTTTTTCCGAGCCCGCCAGAACAAATCGGGCATCTCTCAGGTCATGACCCCGGTCACCCTGGAACAGATTGTTCGCAACCCGGAATGGGCGGACATGTCACCGGAATTGCCCCAAATAGCTGAACAGATCGGTCGTTTTCTGGATTATTTCGGCCATCGGGTGGATATTCCCCAGCGCCTGCTGACCTGGTTTCTCTGGGGCGTCAGAAACGAATACTATCTGCGCTGGCAGGAGTCCGATCTGCCGGTTACCGTGGAAAGCAAGACCCTGCGGCTGCAAATCCGACCTCGCCTGTCTGAAGACGGTTTGAATTTCGACCTGCTTCTCGGCCGCGACGGCAAAACGCCCTTTTCCATTACCGGCGAGGACGTTCATTTTTACGGTCAGTTCCCGCTTTGGGTGTTCTGGCGACAGCGGTTTCTCCCGGTGCAGACCGGTCTGGACCCTCTGCTTGTTCAGGAACTGGTGCACGAGCAGCCCATTGTCCCCCACGGGGACATCGCTGAGTTTCTGGACAGAGTCTGGACAACCATCCCGACCTCTGACCTGATCGGCCAGGAGGACTTTCTGGAAAGGATGCAGCCCATTTTCGTCCCAGCCACGTATGATCCGAAACTGTTTCTGGATGAGGAAGGCAGCTTTCTGACCATGCAGATCCAGAACAGCTATGTCACCGAGCACGGGGAAGTGTCCTTGGAAGGCCCGAACCCTGACCTGCAAACAGGCAGTTATCAGGTCAGCGGCAAGGCTTTTTTGCTGCGACGCGACCCGGAAAAGGAAATGGCGCTGATCAATAGACTGACCACCATGAATTTCCAATCAAGAAGCCCCTCCATCTGGTTTCTGGAACCCGAGGAGGCCATCACCTTTCTGCTGGACGCTTATCCGCAAATGGTCCAGGAATACCGGATGTTCGGGGAACAGAGCCTGAACCGCTACAAGGTCCGCTTGTCCAAGCCGGAGATCGTGGCCAGTTTGGAAACCAAGGATGACAAGGCCGAAGACAAATGGTTCAATCTGGATATCGCCGTGGACTACGACGGCGAGCGCGTGCCCATCGAAAAAATCTGGAAGGCCTGGACCCAGGGCAAGCGTTATGTCCAGCTCAAGGACGGCTCCTACACCCGTCTGCCCGAATCCTGGCTGAAAACCCTGGGCCACAGACTGGAAACCCTGGGGCTGGATCCGGACAAGCCCATCAAGCGCAAATTCAAACAGTTCGAGGCGCCGATTCTGGACAAAATCCTGGAGGACATGCCGGAAATAGCAGCAGACGGCTTCTGGCAGGACCTGCGGATGAAAATCCATGACTTCGAATCCATTGAGCCGGTCCAGGCGCCCAAAAATCTGCTGGCGGACCTTCGCCCCTACCAGCTGCACGGTTTGAGCTATCTCAACTTCTTGCACAGCTACGGCTTCGGCGGGATCCTGGCTGATGAAATGGGCCTGGGCAAAACCGTGCAGACCTTGGCCTTTATCCAGCACATGGTCAACAAAGGCCACAATGGCCCGAACCTGATCGTGGTGCCCACCTCGGTGCTGCCCAATTGGGAACGGGAAGCCCAGAAATTCGTGCCCGAGTTGCGACGGCTGCTGGTTTACGGAATCAATCGGGAATCGCTGTTTGCCCAAATCCCCGATGCGGACCTGGTGGTCACCACCTACGCCCTGCTGCGCCGCGACATGGATGAACTGGTCAAGTACGAATTCAACAGCGTTATCCTGGACGAAGCCCAAAACATCAAAAACCCCAACACCATCACGGCCCGCTCAGTGCGCAGGCTTCAGGCCCGCTTCCGCCTCTGCCTGTCCGGCACGCCCATTGAAAATAATTTGCTGGAATTGTGGTCCCTGTTCGAGTTCTTGATGCCCGGCTTTCTCGGCTCCCAGCACGGCTTTCACAGCGGCTTCGTGCGTCCGATCCGCGACGGAGACGAGGAATCCCTGGAACATCTCAAGCTGCGTGTCAAACCCTTTATTCTGCGGCGCAAAAAATCCGAGGTGGCCAGGGATCTTCCGCCCAAGGTGGAGAATGTCTACTACTGCGCCCTGGAAGACGAGCAAATGGAACTGTACTCGGCCGTGGCCAAGAAACTCAAGGATCAAGTGCTCAAAAACATCGATGAGCAAGGCATGGCCAAAAGCCAGATGTCCATTCTCGACGCCTTGCTCAAGCTGCGCCAGATTTGCTGTCATCCCAAGCTGCTGCGTTTGGACATGCCCGGCGTGAGCACGACGCTTGGTTCCGGAAAATTCGAGGCCTTCAAGGATCTGACCACGGGCATCGTGGAGGACGGCCACAAGGTGCTGGTGTTCTCGCAATTCGTGCAGATGCTGCACATCATCCGCGGCTGGCTGCAGACCACGGACATCCCATTCACCTATTTGGATGGCTCCAGCAAGGATCGGTTCGAGCAGGTGGACAAGTTCAACAATGACGAATCCATCCGCCTCTTCCTGATCTCCCTCAAGGCCGGCGGCACAGGACTGAACCTGACCGCGGCCGACTACGTCATCCACTATGATCCCTGGTGGAACCCGGCCGTGGAAAGCCAAGCCATCGACCGCACCCATCGGATCGGCCAAACCAAACAGGTCTTCGCCTATAAGATGATCTGCGAAAACACGGTGGAGGAAAAAATTCTCAAGCTGCAGGAACAGAAACGCGATGTGGCCGAATCCATCATCCCGGGCCAGGACGTGTGGAAGAACATCACCCGCGGTGATCTGGAAATGCTCCTGGAGGTATAGGAACCCCCCAAGTCATGAGCGGACTGCGACCGGCTTCGAAAGAAGAAGTTCGCCGCAGGTGCGGTCCTCATCAAAAGGCTCGCCTGCCGTGCCTACTCCATCTTGGCCAATCCTTGAAAATCAATCGCCTCCAAATAGGCAACGAGATCGGCTTTCTCCACATGCTGCCCCTCCACCGTGACCAGGATGCGATTATCCACCACGACACGAATCTCCCCGCGGTTTTCGCCGGGAGCATAATCGACAACGGTCCGCTGGCCGGCGAGCGTTTCCAGTTTCGCGCCGGACGAGGCGGCAACCATCGGGTTGCTGAACATCATCATCACGGTCTGCAGCATTGGCGAATCCGTGAAAATGGCAACTTTGGCCCTGCCGTCTCCACCATCCTTGCGGTAGCTCCGTTCCGCCGAAACGCCGCCGCCCATGAACATTGCGCCCATGCTTGAGGATTGAGCATCCGTTGCAGTCCAGCCGGACAGGGCCTCGGGCAGAAAGTTCTCAAGTTGGCCGCCTTTCTGTTGACGAACCAGCTGTGCGGCATAATCCAGGTTTCCGGCCGCCCCGCTAAAATCGCCCTGCTTGTAGAAATTCACGGCCTGTTCAATGGCCTCCAGCACCTCATCGGCCTGAGCCTTCATGGGCAAACAGACAATAAACGCCAACACCGCTCCAATGAGAATTCGCACCATACTCTCCTCCAGTCCTTGTATTGGTTGTGGGAGCACCTTCCAGTTTCAAGCCCCCATACATGATCATGCCGCAGACGCCTGGGATGCGGCCTTCTCTCGGTTCCAGTCCTTTGCCTTGCCGCCAGCTCGCTGAACTTGGAGGAAATGCCATCCTGCTTGGCCTCCCATTCCGGGTTGGCGACTTGTCCTTCTGTTACCTTGAAGAACACCTGCATCAGGGCGGTCATGCCAATGGGTTCAATGACCGCCTGCTTGACGACTCACGCGAAAATCATGGTCAGGGTTAATTTCAGCGGGTCTTTTGCGCCGGAAAAATGGCCAACAAAAAAAGGATGACGGTCCCAAGCGGCGCGTAAGTGTTATCGAGGCAAGGCGCTGCCGATGTGGTTCAGCTGCTGTCAGCAGGGATATGCGCAAACCCAGAGGCTGGCCTTGGACAAGGTCCGGGCCAGGCGCAAGCTGACCGACCCGAATTGGCGCTGGTCCATCATGCCCCGGCCCGTACCGGACCGACCCACGGCCACAACAGCATAGCGCCCCTGCTCCGCTTCGCGCAGAATGCCCTGGGCATGATCCTTTTCAGCCAGAATCTTGATGCTGATCCGATCATCGGGAATATCGTTGGCCCGAAGCATCAACAGGGTATTCTCTATGATCAGTTCCTCGTCGTGCCGGTCTCTGCGTTGTGGATCGCAAAAATAAAGCACGCACACAGAATGGCGGGATTCATTCTGGCACATGAACCCGACATGGTCCGCTGCGCACAGTCCCTGTCTGGATCCGTCGATGCAGAGCAGGACGTTTTCACGGGTCAGATCAGGCTCCCTGCAAATCCAAAAAGGAAAATCCAGGTTTTTGTCGAAATTATTCTCCTTGTAGCGGCTGGCCAGGTATTCAGCCAAACGGGCCGCTCCCCGGCGACCCAGGGCAACGGCGTCGTAATGGCCCTGCCCGGCGATGTCCGCCAATTCGGCTATGGTCTCACACTGCACCAGGCTTGCATCCCCGCTCGGGGAGGAGACGTTGAATCCTCGCTCGGAAAACATTGTCTCGGCTATCCCCAGGGCCTTATCCGGGGGTAGAGCCTTGCTCACGGCGCCGACCGAATCTTTGGGAGGCATCAGCACCAGGTCCAGGTGCAGGTCCGGCGCCGGGGTGAAAAAATGGATGATAAAACGCACTCCATGAAGAAAAGCGGGATCTTCACTAATGGTAACGAGCAAATTTCTGGACATGGCGGTCCCTGAACTCACGTTTGAGCCAAAGCGCTGAGCTGCTTGTCAATGCCAGGAAAAGAGGGGTTCCGCTCCCTGATGCGTGAAAATATTTCCTTGGCCTCCCCGTTTTTATGAACGTATTGCATGGTCAAGCCGATGTTGAAGGCGACCACGTCGTTGGCCAGCAGCTCCTCCCTGTTCAAGGCCAGGGCGCGATGAACAGCGTCGTGGGCCTCGTGGTATCGCTTTCCTTCAATGTAGGCCATCGCAATGTTGTAATAAATGGTGTCCGCGGAATCGGCCACCTTGCAGACCTTCTTGAATTCCTTAATGGCCTCCTCCCATTTGCCTTGCTTGCGCAGGGCAATGCCGAGGCGATTGAAGACGTGGACGTCCGCGTTGCTCAAGACGGTCTTGTTGCCCACGATTTCCCGGAAATAACGTTCCGCCAGTTTCGGATCATGCTGCATGCAGACCTCGGCCACGGCCAACTTGACGCTGTTCACCAAATCCTTGGCCTGTTTTGTGACAATGGTCGTGGCTGCCTGAAAATACCTCTCCGCCTCGTCCGTACGGCCTTGCTGTATATGGATTTGACCGATTTCCACCTTGCGTTCAACATTCAACGGGCTCAATTGATCCAATTTTTCCAAATACTTCAATTGCAATTCAAGATCTTTCCGTTCTTTATAGTAATCCGCAATTTTTTTGAGTGGTTCAAGATACAATTTGGCGTGGCTCGCCGCGGACAAATATGCCTGCAGGGCCTCATCCCCCTGCTCGGTCCGGCCCAAGGCATCCCCGAGGATCATCAACGCAACGGGACTATTGGGCTTGAATGCAAGAATTTCCTCGGCAATTCCTTGCGCTTTTTTGTATTCTCCCTGCTGAAGCAATTCCTTGCCCTGCCGCGCCAATTTGGCCAGGTGTCCTTGCGGACGGAGGGTCAATGCCGTTTTTTCAATCAAGGTGCTGACCGAAACCGGTTTGACCAGGAAATTGTCCGCCCCGATTTCATGCATATAAATCACGGCCTCGCGTTCCGTCTCTCCGGTCAGCATCATGATCATGCTCCCCGGATATGTGACTTTAATCAGACGGATCAATTGGGCATTGTCCTGGTTCTTGGCGACCCGTTCAATGAAAAACAAGGCCTTGCCGTGAGCCGTGTGGATTTGGTTGGCATCCTTGATCAATTCCTCGTCGTGCTTGGCAAAACGCAAACAATCCCCTTGCAGTTGAAGATGAAAGGAAAACATATGGCGCAGCAGTTTCACGATAATGGAATCATCGGTGTAGACAAGAAAAGAGCCATACTCTTCGAGGACGAATTGTTTGATGTCCTCCTCATATGGCTTTACTGGAGATTGTTGCGAAACCAGTTCAATTTTGTTCATGAAAAGCCTTGTTCACCGTTGCTTCTTGTCCAGCACTTCTTGTAGCACGGCTGCCAATTCCTTCGACTGAAACGGCTTGCCGGCAGAACCCCTGGCCCCTGAAAAAAGAATGTCCCGGTTTCGGCCACTGGCCATCACCGCCCTGGTCTGCGGAGTCGACTGGCAACAATTCCTGGAGGCACCTATGCCCTCCCATGCCCGCATGTTCATGTCCAGCAAGGCTATGTGGAGAATTTGGTTCTGATGGACGTAAATGGACAGAACTTGTTCGTCTTTGAAAGCGACCAAAGCCTTGAACATGGCCGCTGTCTTTCTGGGTTGGTGACGGATGGGGCATGCATGGCTCCGGGGCCCAAGAGGATCAACTGGCAGGTGATCAAGAAAGGTGAGCAAAACACCTCGCATCTACCATGATGTCGTCACTTGTGCCAAAAGATATCAAAACGTGCAACCTTCGAGCAATATGCTGAAAAAATTCGCATTTCCGCATATCCCAGCCTCTTGTTACGTCACTGCTGGGCAAAGGTGGTCTTGCCCACCTGACGAGGCCCGCCGACAAACACCATCCGGCTGTTCAGGTCCGCCAGGACATGATCGAAGAGGTAACGCTGCTTGACCGAGTTCATGATAAAAATCAGGATATATCGAAAAAACTCATGAGCAAAGTCGCATTATAATAAATTCGATCATGCTTCACACCATCATTCCTGCCAACTCACCAGCTCACCGACCCATCGACTCACCCTTTGACCGTGTTTTCATCCCAGCATTTTACCCTGTGAAATGCCGAAGGCCAGCGGCGTTTACCCGGCCTGCCCTGTGTGTCTTCTTCCAATACACCGGGGTGAAACCCTTGGCCCGTTAAACTTTCTTCAGTTTAACCGGGCTTCTTCTGTTTAACTGGGCTGATTTCACCGGTGCCTGCGCGAGATATTCTTTCTATTTCTTTCGAAAAACCAAGCTCAAGAAGAACATAAACCTTTATAAACCCGTCTCAAAATGATTGACAATCTTTTCGAGCCCGCTTAATAAAGTTCCATGAACAACCAAGCCTTTCTGCTGGAGCGCCTGCTGCAGATCAACCCCTGGATTGGCCAAGCCAAAGGCACGGAACAGGCTATGAACATGATCAAGGCCCTGATGCCTGTGAAGTACATCCCCCGTCAGCCATCAAAGCCGGTACTGAACCAGGACAGAGCTGTTGTGATCATCGGGCCAAGGCAGGCCGGGAAAACAACATTTGCCTGGCATTGTTTGCGCGAGTTTGCCCCTGATGTGCTGTATCTGAACATGGAGGACGTGCTGCTCAAAAGCGCGCTGGACTCCCCATTCATTCTCGCTGACTGGCTCAGGAATAGGCTATCGTTCATCCAGGCGCTGTTCATTGATGAAATACAACACATGCAGGAGGCAGGCTTGTTTTTAAAGGGCCTTGTGGACGCACGTTTGGGCCGGCCCATCCTGGCCACAGGGTCTTCGTCCTTTCATTTGCATGCCAGAACCCGGGAATCCCTGGCCGGCCGGGCTGTCAGGATGAAAATCCTGCCTTTTTCATTGGGTGAAATGACGAGCCAGGTCTCTGTACACAACCCTCTGGCCAGAGAACAGCAGGCCCAGGACAAGCTGAAAGACTCTCTAATCTACGGCTCCTACCCGGCTGTTCATCTGGCAGATAGCCGTGACGGCAAGCAGCAAATCCTGACAGATCTCTGCGAGGCGCTGATCCTCAGAGATGCTTCAGATGTTCACCGCATCCAGCGCATTGACGCCTTCCGAAAGCTTATCGCCCTCCTGGCCGGACAGGTCGGCAGCCTGATCAATATCGCGGAACTGGCCTCGCATTGTCAGGTTGATAGCGGAACCGTTCATTCCTATCTGGAAATTCTCGAAGAAAGCCACATCATCTCAAGGGTCAGACCCTATGCCGGTGGCAAGCGTCGGGAAATCACGTCCGCAGCAAAAGTCTTCTTTATTGACAATGGGGTGCGAAATCTCCTGGTACGCAATTTGACGGAAAATTTCGCAGCCCGCGGTGACAAAGGAGCATTGCTGGAAAACTGGATATTTTCCGAATTGATGAAGGCTCTGCCCATGACTGCCAACCTGCAATATTGGCGCAGTAAATCCGGCGCGGAAGTCGATTTTGTGATCACTACAGGCAATGACATCTATGCGGTGGAAGTCAAAAGCGCGGTACTGCGCACTCCCAAGCTGTCTCGCTCCGCCAGAAGTTTCATTGATGCGTATCAGCCTCAAACATTCTCCCTGGTGAACATGTCCCTGAACGCCGAGATCTCCATCCGAACCACACAGGTTATCTTCCTGACACCGCCAGCGTTTGCCGCCGCCCTCCAGGCAGAGCCGCCTTGGGGCAGATTGTAAGGAATATCAAAACGAATCCCCTATCCAGTTTTCCAGCATCAAAGGCGCGTTGATACGTGCATAATGGCGGGTATTGGTCAATACCGCACACAATTTTCACATCCATGGCCACTACCATCTTTGAATTTTCAATCCTGCCAGCATTTTTACCCCGTGAAATGCCGAAGGCCAGCGGTGCTGATTTCACCGGGGACAGCATGTCAGCATCATGTTTTATCACAGCATTCCAGTATCCCAGCATTCCAGCATTCCAGTATTTTGGCTTATCCCAGTATTTTGATTTCACTTCCAAAAAAAAGAATCCTTAATGCGGATTCTTGTACAGGTCATCGTGGTCAAGGACGCGTAGCAGTCTGATGGATTGGGTCCAGTCCGGGGCGCCGCTCTCACAGTATGCTGAAGGCTCAAAAGACAATCTGTACTTCTTGTCCACACGAGCTGACCAGGCAGTGGGATCATTGACGATACGTTCCAGGTTCAGCCCTGAATAAGAAGGGTTTTGCTCAAGGAAATGAAGACATTTGGCAACCTTCTTGACCAACACCTTGTTGCTTTTGATTCTTTCCAAGTCAGAAGCAAATTTTTCATTCGGTATCAGTTCGGGCATTGGCCAGTTCCTTAGCAAACCAATCCGGAAATGCAGCTTTTTCCGAAGCCCTGGCCTCAGTCATTTTTTGAAGCCCGGGGTCGCTCAACTTTATAGACCGATAAATTTCAACCGGGTAAAGAGTAATCGCTCCTCCAGGCGCAACCGAAAGCTCAAGATATGTGCCTGGAGCGACCCCAAGCTCTCTTCTCAGGGAAGCCGGCAAATTGATACTCCCTCTTTTATCAACGGCAACGAGCATACTCCCTCCTATTGCGAATGCGTATATCTTGCAAATGTCATAAACGACAAATCGTCAATTTCTTAATTGCACACATTCACCGCCATTCCCATCCCAATAAATCACCCCAAAGGCGATCCCCGGTTCCACGGGTAAACATTCCAGAATTCCAGCATCCCAGTATTCCAGCATTCCAGCATCATTGTTTATCCCAGCATTTTTATTTATCCATCTACCAAGCCATCCAAAAAATCGGCAGGCGCAAGAACGGTGCATTCTCGGCGCCATTCATCCGGATAATGCCGATCATTCCCGGTTATCAGAGGAACATTTGCGGCCAGGGCCACTTCAAGAAATGGGGCATCGCTCTGATCCGGCAGATCTCTGATATGCCGCCTGACCAGCACATGCATGCTGCCGCACCGCAGATAATCAATAATCTGTGCAATATCCGAAGATGTAAAGTAGCGGGAGAGTCGTGGTCGGTGCAAAACATCAACGTATTCAACAAGAATCCGGTCATCAACAGCAAGGCGTAAAGCGCCGGAACGGAGCAGGTCCACAAGGCGGCCTGGTGGGCCATGCGGGTTGATCATGCCGGAAACAAGGACATTGGTATCCAGGACAACGATCATCGTCGGTCTCGTCGGCTTTCCTCAATGGCCTGAGCGATGTCGTCATCAGCCGATGGCAGCGTCTCGGCCCGCCTGCGAACTCGCCCCACCGCTGCTGAAAAAAGTGCCCGTCGGATTTCGACCAGGGACGTCTCCAAATCTTCAGGCTCCACGCTGATCATGATCGCTCTGGGCTGCCCATCCTTGGTGATGACCAGCTCACGGTCCCGTTCCAATCTGCCCCACAATTCCCGGGTTTTTTTCAAATCCTTGACCTGCAAATATGCCATAACAAGCTCCTTATTATCTCTTAATTTGGAGACACCACTCTTGCCGTTAAAAAAGGACTTGTCAATCATTTCCCAGCATCATGTGAAATTTTCAACGCCCGCTGAGCTGATTTCACTGGGGCCAGCATTCCAGCATCCCAGCATTATGTCTTATCCCAGTATGTTGTTTCATCCCAGCATTTCTATCATCTGGAAGTTGATTTCCCTTTCAAGGGAAGAACTTCCTGGTCCACGTCTAGGGCTTGAAATTCCGGGTCCTTGTGGACCAGTACGGCCCCCTGCAGCACGGAACTGGCCGCTATCCATGCATCGGTAAGGGAAAGAGATTTGGTTGCCTTGATTTCAGCGGCTTTATGAAGCAAGTCAGGAGACTCATGAATCCATTCCATGGGCAAGACAAGACACTGCTCGTAGGCCAGCTTTCCCTGGTTCTCTCCCTCGTCACGCCAGACACGATAGAGAACTTCCATCAAGGAGATAAAACAACCAAAGCAATTTGCCTGTTTATGCTGCCCCATCCGCAGGATATCGGCCACGCGTTGCGCTCCGGGCTCATCATCGCGCAATGTCAGAAGTGCCGATGTATCAAGCAGATATCGCTTCATTCAAGACCTCGGTCATGAGCCCGCTCATCTAAAAGACGTCTTGTTCCTCCGCCTTTCCCCTTGCCTCGAAAGGCGTCGATCGGGTCGTCCGCCACCGGCACCACGCGAATGCCATCAGGCCCCACGAACCATTCAAGGCGGTCAGAAGGTTTGAGGTGAAACTTTCGCCTGATCTCAGCGGGCACGACTGTCTGCCCTCGTTCAGTAATAGTGCTACGCATCAGCTCCTCTACGTGAATTACTTTTTAAGTATAAAAATAATTCATTGTTCGGTGTGTGTAAAGATCCAAAAATTGCAATTCTGCGGCATTCAACAGAAGCCATCCCAGCATTCCAGCATTATGTCTTATCCCAGCATCTTCGATGGCTAACGATTCCAAACGACCCTGGGACTGTGACCCCGGGATTGTTGACCGAAACCATCGCGCCGGTTATATTTAAATATAATTAACATCAGCAAAGGGGAAAAATGTGCACACAACAAACCTTCGCAAAGTCGGCGGCTCGGTAATGTTGGCCGTCCCCCCCGCAATCCTGGACATGTTGGGACTGAACGCCGGTTCCACGGTCGGCCTTTCCGTCAGTAGCGGCTGTTTGATGGTCAAGCCGTCACAAGGGCCGCGATACACTCTGGACGAGCTTCTCGCCCAGTGCAATCCTTCGCAAGAGGTTAGCGACGAAGACAGAGCTTGGCTGGACAGCGGGCCAACCGGAAGAGAGTTATTGTGATGGAAAGGGGAGATATCTATATGGTGTCGCTGGACCCGGCATCCGGCCATGAACAGCAGGGCAAAAGGCCCGTATTGATCGTGTCGCCTTTGGCGTTCAATCAACTGACGAAAACCCCGGTTGTCCTCCCTATCACCACCGGTGGAAACTTCGCTCGCGTGGCCGGTTTTGCGGTGTCCTTGGCCAATGCGGGGACAAAAACTGTCGGTATTATCAGATGCGACCAGCCCAGGGCCATTGACTTGGGCTCGCGTCAAGCCCGAAAATTGGAGAGCGTCCCGAAAGAAATCATGGATGAAGTCTTAGCCAGGGTTGCCACGATCTTGACCTGATCATCATCCCAAACCAGCTTGGGGCCAGCATCTCACCATCTTTTTATCCCAGCATTCCAGCATCACACATTCACAAACATCCCCATCGCCATCTTCACGATCCGCTCCGCGGCCTTTCCGTCGTACTTGTTGGCAAAGAGCAGGTCAGTATATTTCTTCCTTTTGTCGGACTTGAATTCAGGATTCTCCAAACAAGCAGCCACGGCCTCACGCATCTCTTCAATGTTCGTTGTTTCAATGCCAATATCCCGCCACTTGAATTCAATGTCGTCAGGATTGTAATTGGCGTATTTTTCCCAGTCAGGATTGTTGAACAGGACCACGGGCTTATCCAAGGCGGCGAATTCCATCATGGCCGAAGACACATCGGACACAAGCACGTCCGCAAGTGCCAGATACGGGCTGATGTCCAGTTCATCGACGTAAACGATCCTTGGATCTTTGGCGGGCAGCCTTTTGTACATATCCTTGTATTCCTGTTTTGTGCTGCCATGCAATTTGATCAAAAGAAAGCAGTCCTTGTTAGGGATAACATTGGAAATATTTTCCTGGAAATAAGGAATGGCTGAAAGTTCGTCGTTAAATGTTGGAGCAAACAGGATGTATTTTTTGTTGTGAGGCAACCCGAACATTTTCAGCATGCTTTCCCTGGTAATTTGCCCCGAGAACAGTGGATCAAGCTTTGCCATTCCCGTGGCCATGACCGGCTTGGATATGATCCGGCGCATGATCTGCTGATGATGCTTTCCAGGGACACAAACCAGGTCAGCCTGTTCTTCACGCAGGGCAGTTTCCGTCATGGTGTAGTATTGGCCTTTGGACAGAACGCCATGGCCAATATGTACCAGCTTGCCGCAGCCCTGGACCCAGGGATAGACAGAGTCGGCGATAAAGGTCACGTCAGGCTTGAACTCCTGAGGTTTAAGGTACATGTCTTCACCATAAGAGCACAACAGCTCTAGTTCCTCCCTGGAGAATCCAGCCCGGATCTGAGGCGCGTACTCATGGTATCCAAAGGCGATTTTGGCCTTTGGGAGCAGCTTTTTTAGCGATTGGTATATCGGCTTGAGGATGGGGATGTGAACGTTTTTTAGAAAATACAACATTATGCGGGTGTTGGAGTTAGATGTCTCGAACGTCAAAGAGCGCTTTTTAATTATGCTCAACGCACTCTCTTTTACCAATTCCGGGCTTATTCTTAGGTTTGAACGCAGGACAGCATGGCTTTCGCTGGTCAAGGGCTTGTAAAGTTCAGGGCTGTTTTCAATAATTTTTAGCTTGGCGCGGTATTCTTTGGTATTGTCAGCTTGCAGTTGATGGTTTCTGGATTCAATTGCTTTATTGTATATAAACAGTATGTGTCTAACCAGTTTTCCTTTGTATCCTTTTTTTATGGCGCGTATCCAGAAATCCCAATCTTCATATCCTTCACGAAATTGTTCTGAGAAACCATCTAATGCCGTAAATAATGATTTTCGCATTAAAGAGGTTACTGGCTGCGTGTTCCTTGAGAGGTTGTTTATTTCAGAAAACTCCTCAAAGCTCCAGAAGCGATTGACTGATTCCTTTTGAAGAGTTACAGGATAATACCAGGAGAATTCTGGGTGGCATGATGCAGCTTCAATCATTTTTTCAAGATATGTGGGGGCGATTTCATCTCCGCAGTCAAGAAAGAGCAGGAAATCGCCTTTCGACAGTTCAGCACCGATATTTCTAGCCCTTGAAACTCCTTTGTTGGATTCAAGTCTTCTTGTAACTATGTCGTTATTGAAATATGATTTAATTACTTCAATTTCATTCCAACTGTCATCAGTGGACGAGTCGTCAACAATAATCAGTTCATAATTGTTGTAAGTTTGTTTTGATACAGACTGGACAGTTTTATGGATTGTTTGCTCTCCATTATAACAGGGGATGATAATGGAAACCATGGGATTCTGTCCTGGATCCATTAGTTCAATGTTTGTCTTCATTATTTCATTATAAATAAAGTTCATTATTTTTTGACTGTTATTGAACTGACAAGCCTGGAGCATTATTTTTTGAGTTTTACTGTTTTTGTACCTTTCTAAAAACAAATTCTCTCTTGCCTTTAGCCAATTTGGTGGAAGTTGTTCTTCGAGAGCCCTGAGGATGGCAATTGTTGGAAAATGTAAGGGATCGACACGGTCTACAATATGGTCAAATATCTTCAACGATTCATCAAATTTATTTGATTTTAGATACTTTATTCCTTTTTTGTAAAGTGTGGCAGGACTGCTAGTAAAGGCTGTTTGACTTGTTGGAAGAAGCCTTTCAAGAATCCACATGTATTTACTTTTAGTGTTGAGTCTTTTGTAGTCATTATATATTTTGACAGCTTCATCTTGCTTTCCATTTTTACGTAACAATAATGCAAGCGCCCAGTAATGGTATTCCAGATCAGATAAAGAAAGATTTTGATGAGTATCATCTGAGGCTTTTAAAGATTTTAAAATTTCGTTTCGATGGTAGTGAGATCTGCTGTTAAGAATACTTTTTGTAACCGTGCAATTTTTCAGGAAGTCATTGACATCGTGTTCTGCTGTCCCGGGATACAGGAACAAGGTGTCTTTTGATTTAATGATCCTAGAATAATCCATGATAGCCTGAACAGCTCTTTCAGTTGCCTTGCCATCAGTAAACGGATACACTCCATGAACAGCATTTTTCCTTTTTATTTGCTGATCTAATGGGTCTTCAAGGGCACTTTCAACAGCCATAATTAGATCGTGCGGATGATCGCAGTTAATTCCCACATCAGCGTGTTCCCAAAAGCGTAGGCCGTGCTCCACATCTCTTCTGTACCAGGGGGCATTGAGAACGACCACAGGACGATTAGTGGAGGCAAACTCGTAAAGAGTAGCCATATGGTCGCAAATGTATAAATCCGCCCTTTGCATGACCTCATCAAAATCTTTGACAATTTCTATGCCCAGCTTTTCATAGTGCGGAATGAGCGTGTCGATCATCCTGGGGTGTCCGTGTCCCAGGATTTTCCATTTGTTTTGCCGGGCAAGCAGCGGCAGGGTGCTTTTGAAGTGTGGCCAGGAAGTGCGGGTTTCGGGGACAGTTTGACGGTCAAAGTGGAAGGAGATGGCAATGACAGGCTTTTTGTTTTCTGGCATTTTGAAGCCTATATGCCATTTGTCCAGTTTGGGACTGCCCACTACATGTTTTTGAGTATAAGGATATCTTTGCTGGAAAACCTGAGCCATATGTTCGTTGGGCACAATATCCAGGACGTAATTTTTACGAGCAAAAAGATGTAGAGGCTGACCGTTGAAAGTCTGGCCTCCGCCATGGGCCACAAAGACTAAGGGCCTACAGATTTCAGGGAGAAACTGATCATAAAAGGTGGAGGTGACCAACAGACCTTTGCCACCATTCAGGCTTTCAGTCAGCTCATTTGTCGATTCAAATACCCTTAAGCTTTCAATCTCATCTAGACCAATAAAATCTTCTTTCCTGTCAAGCTGAGATAGAATGTAAAATACACCTCTGTGCTCGGATGGCAGATAGTCCCATATGGGTTTCAAATGGCTGAAATTGTGTCTTTCACAGGCCAGAAAATCGATGTGAAGATGTGTCTTCATAAAAAGATCTGATAATCAGCGGCAAAAGGTGTGACACTGGAGCGATCGACAAGACCATCGAAACCAGATGCACAGCGGGCGATGAATATTTCCCGGTCATCAAAGTTCCCAAGTGGTTTTATTTCTTTGTCGTAGTCGACTTCAAAAAGAGGTATATCCGGATCGTATATGTATTGATTCTGTATTTTTGCAATAATGGAGAGTTCGTTATCGGCAGAATGCGCCTTGTACCTGTCATAGAATATTGCATCTCGATATATTGTATTGATCCACGATCTGCGCACCATTCCGAATGATGCCAGCTTGCCGTACCACTTGCCGTCATTGAATGCCAAAAGACCTTTATTCGTGTTGTCCAGTAGCTTAACAGCGTTGGCCAGCCAGTTTTTCCCTGGAAAAGAATCTTGTGCAAGGTATATGAAATAATCGGAATTTGTTTTCTGAAAAATAAGGTTGACGATATTAATGAACCCAATTTTCTTGGTGTCCAGAACAATGATGATGGTACAAAAGGTGCTGGCGCGCTGCAGAAGAAAGGATGCGGTTCTGGTGCCCAGCTTCATGTTCGTACACGGCATGACGGCGCAGGTCCTGTGGGTCTCTATGAATGGGATTTGATCAATGACGACAGAATTCGTGTTGATAATGCTGGGTGATCGCACATTTCTCGCCGGGCAGGCATTGTTTCGGAGATAATCGAACAGAAATTTATGCTCCTTAATAACGGATGGATGCGCAGGAAATTCTATCATTCCTTTGGATATGATATCTACAGCTTTTTCAATCTTATTCTGTCTACGGTACGCGATGGAGAGCAACCAATATGCATCGGCAGGCGTTGCATGACCTGTTTCATGAAAGAGTTTTTCTAGGATTTCCTCAGCAATTTCCCAATGCTTGCGATTGATGTGGTACTTAGCCTTTTCCAAGAAAAAATTACGTGGTTCGTTTATGTTGGATGGAACTGCCGGTGATTCAGTGATGGTCGACGGAGCGCCAGTCGCAGTTTCATCAGTGCATGGTAGCAGGGTGTTGTAGATGTGGACGTACTCCTGAGCCATCTGGGCGGATGTCTTGAACTCCATACGGGATATGGCCTCAAGTTGAGCTTGATAATCTGCTTTGCCATCGAGGATGGAAAGAATTTTTTCATGCCAAACGTAAGCATCTGTTGGTGGAAGTACCCAGCCTCCGCCATGTTTTCGGATACGTTCACCGACCGCACCCAGGTCGGAACCAAGCACCGGGATGCCCAAGGCCCACGATTCGGTGAGGGTGTGACAAAAGGTTTCTGGCCAGATTGAAGGAATAAGAGCCAGGAACGGATTGATGTAATCGATGAGAAGCGGGAGCTTTTCGCGGGTGTATGAGCCATGCAGTACGGCACCTTTGGCACGCATAGCGTCAAAATAGGGCGTGTTCGGATTGCCGAGGATGTGGATGGTGAAGTGCTGGTCGAGATCGGCGTCAAGAAGTGCATCGACAAGATCCAGGCCTTTGGGTTTGTTGAGCGCACCGAAGAAAACGATATTCGTGCTTGGCGGCGTGGACCGTCTGCGATGCCTGTTGAAAGTGGTGAAGTCGCGGCCATGTTCAATGATATGAAAGGCGTGGTTTGTGAGATCGGGAAAGTTGGCCATGATGACAGCTTGGGTGCTTAGCGAGGTGACAATGAATGCGTCGCTGAGGCGAAGATGGTCTTGATTTCTTCCGGCATAAATTTTTTGAAACTGATTTCTGAGCGGCGGCATGTCTTTAAACCATTTTTTTGAAACAGGACAATCCTGGTGCGGATCGCCTGCCGCTTCGTTGCGGTTGCAATCCCCGCCGCAAAATGAACCCGCATAGTCAACTAGCTGAATATTGGGACAAATGAGATGGAAGTCGTGGAAGGAATTTATGACGCAGATGTCGTTTTTCTTGAAGATCGGCAGCAGTGCTGTTGAGGAGCAGATAAATGTCCGTGTATGAACAATATCCGGGTGAATAGACTTGATGATCGCGGACACAAATTGGGTTCGCTCATGATCGAGATCATGATGAACACGCCATTCCGATGTGAACTGATATGAACCGATAAGCTTGGATGTTTGTGATTCAACTTGAAATAAATTGCAGTGTGCAAGACCGAATTTCAGAATGAAGCAATGGTAATATGCGGACACTTCTGCAGCCAAGTCATTGGTCGTGTGAACAGTACCGCCTCCACCATCATGCAAAATATAAAGAATGGTTTTGTTTTTGTGCTGAATAAACGGCTTTTTGACATTCATTGTTTACTTAGTTGGCTATAGATTGTTGAAAGCTTCAAATTCTGCTTTTGGATGTCAAATTCTCCAGCTATTTGTTGCCGGGCTTTTATTCCCATGGATTCGACAATATCATGGTGATCGCTCAGGATTGTCATATATTTCAGGATGCAGGTTGTGTCGCGTTCCCTGCAGAGGAAGCCGGTAATTTTATGCCTGACCAATTCTGGTATTCCTGCATGGTTAGTGCTGATAATTGGAAGGCCTGCGGCGTGGGCTTCTATCAATGTCACTGGCAGGCCTTCTTGGTCACCATTGGCAGCAGTTACGCTGGTCAAAACATAGACATCCGCCTTTCGCATGTATTCCTGGACAGCTTTCTTGTCTTTATGACCTAGAAACATAACGCTGTCATCTATTTTTAGCGCCCTACTCAGCTCCTTGAGCTCATTTTCCAAAGGCCCTTCTCCGATAATTAAATATTTTTTCTTTCTTGTCGTCTCAAGTTTGGCAAATGCTTTCAACGAGTATTCAAGACCTTTTTTTTCCACCAAGCGGGCAACTGACAGAAATGTGATTTTATCGGTCGATTTTGATTTGTCGCCTGGGATAAAACTATCCAAATCAACACCATATCTGTGGACAATGATTTTTTCGCTCAAGCATCCATTGTCGATAAGAACGCGTTTCATGACTTCACTTGGAACTGTTACCAGATTGGAGCGCAGAAATAGATCCTCGTAGTATTGCTTCCCGAATTTCTGTATATATTCGGATGCATCAGCCCCATGGAAAGAGACAATGACATTGTGTTCTTTCGCCAAAAAAAGCGGGGCAAATTCGTTGAAAGTCACACCAAAGTGGACATGAAACAGTTTGATATGTTTTGGGTCAATCTCATTAAGGTGAAAGAACTCATCTCGCCAAGCCGGATCCAGTCGATCGATTTTGGGGAGCTTAATATACTTGGTTCTTTCCAACAGGGCATAGTTGTTCACATCTGGATGCATGCTGTTCTCTTTTAGGTCTTTTTGTGCCCATATCTCTACATTGTGACCAAGATCAAGAAGTCCGATTATTTGTGATAAAATAAAAGTTTCAGATAATTTTGGAAAATTTTTAGTTATAATGACATATTTTTTATCATTCGAAAGTGTATTGGTTGAAATTGGCTTTATCATAATGTTTTGTTTCTTATTATAATTTCTATTTTTTAGAGCTTATCCGTAAATAATGCCGACCTTTCTATAGGTGATTATCGCAGCGGCCATGTGCAACAAAGCCATATAGGTATCGCTGAGCTTCTCGTAGCGAACCAGAATTTTGCGAAAGCGA
>DSBL01000056.1 GCA_011049455.1 Desulfonatronum sp.
CTTTGGCCATGATAGAATTTACCAAGGCAGTGAAATCAGAAACAGATTCTTCTGACACATCATCCCAAAAATCGGAAGATGCATAAAGCTTATTCATCGAGGGAAATGTTTTTCATTGGATATAAAAGGCAGAGCTCGCTCTGCCTTTTTTTGATGTTGTTTATAGATATAAACTATCTTTCGGATAGATTTTTTATGCACGCGCTTTGAATGATATTGCGGGCGTTCCGTTGAATACGTTTCTTTATTTCCATGATCATGAACACCGTTTCCTGAACGAGTCAGGCAAGAGGATTTGTGATTATGTGTAAAATGAAATTTATTATTCAGATGGTAATTTTTACAGTTGCTATTTTTCTTTCGAATTTTGATTTGGCTTGTTCTGCATCTGTACATGTTTTTGTAAGTATTGCGCCACAAAAGTATTTTGTGGAGCGCATCGGGGGCGATCTGGTCACGGTGTCGGTGATGCTTCCATCTGGGGCCAGCCCCCATGCCTATGAACCCAATCCGATCCGCATGCGCGAGCTTGATAAATCCAGAGTCTTCTTTACCCTGGGTGTTGATTTCGAACAGATTTGGCTGCCCCGTATTGTTGCTACGCATCCGGAACTTCCAGTCGTCCACACGGAACAGGGGATCCACAAGATGCCCATGTCAGACAGTCATCATCGTAACCTTCTACACGATGAAAAAAATAATGGCCCTGACACGCATGCGCAGGATCAACACGACGGCCTGGACGACCACATTTGGCTTGATCCGGGGTTGGTGCGCATCCAGGCCGGACATATCCTGAACGCCCTCCGTGATCTCGACCCTGCGCACGCGTCGTTGTATGCGGAAAATCACGCGCGTTTCATGGATGACATCGATCAGTTGGACGCTGACCTGCGCCGAATTCTGGAAGGAAGGCAGGGCATGGCCTTCATGGTTTTTCACCCGGCCTGGGGATATTTTGCCAGGACCTACGGACTGATACAGATCCCTGTGGAGGTGGAGGGCAAGGAACCCAATGCCAGAGATTTGGAGCGCCTGATCAACCAAGCCAAGGAAAGGGGCATCACAGTTGTTTTTGTCTCCCCGCAGTTTTCAGCTCGCAGCGCCGACATGATCGCATCCTCCATCAACGGTCAGGTTGTTTCCATCAATCCCTTGGCCGAGGACTGGTTGACGAACATGCGCCTCGTGGCTGAAACAATTCGGTCTGCGTTACGCTGAGGTTTAACCGCGAAAGAGACGGCATGGAGAATCCGCTCGTTGCAGTGCACGGTGTGCATTTCGCTTATAACAGCCAGCCAGTCCTGGAAGATGTCCATTTGCAGATTCGGCGGGGTGATTTTTTGGCGGTGCTCGGGCCCAATGGAGGAGGCAAGACGACACTGCTTAAGCTGATTTTGGGGATTCTGCGTCCGCAAAAGGGCACGATCAGAGTATTCGGCCTTACACCGGGTAAGGCGGCCAGGTATGTGGGTTACGTGCCCCAGCATACCAACGTTCACGAAGTTTTCCCAATCACTGTTGCAGATGTGGTCTGCCTGGGCCTGTTGCCGCATCGATCCTGGTGGCGCGGCTTTATTCGTTCGGACGAAGCTGCAGTGCGCCAAGCCCTTGAACGGGTGGGCATGTGGAAACATCGTCACCAACGTATCGGGCGACTGTCCGGCGGACAGCGCCAACGGGTGCTCATTGCCCGGGCCCTAGTAAATGAACCCGAGCTTTTGTTTCTGGACGAGCCCACGGCCAGCGTGGATCGACAGTTCCAAAGCGAATTTTACGATCTGCTCAAGACACTTAACGCCTCAATGACCATTGCCGTGGTCAGTCATGATCTGTCCGTTCTTTCCAGTCACGCAAAATCCGTTGCCTGTGTGAATAAAACACTTTTTTATCATGATGCTGCGGAATTGACCCAAGGCATGCTGGAATCGACCTACCATTGCCCGGTGGAACTGGTGACCCATGGCCCCCTGCCTCACCGCGTGCTCAAGGACCACCCCTGCCGCCATGACTGAGCTTCTGCAGTATGAATTCATGCGAAATGCACTGTGGGCCTGCCTATTGATCAGCATTAATTGTGGGATCATCGGAACACTGGTGGTGGTCAACCGACTGGTGTTTCTGTCCGGGGGCATTGCTCATGCTTCCTACGGCGGTGTCGGCGTGGCCTTGTTTTGTGGTCTGCCGCCTCAACTGGGCGCTGCGGGCTGCGCCATTGCCGCATCCATGGCCATGGGGATGATCAGCCTGCATGCCAAGCACCGCAGCGACACGATCATCGGCGTGGTTTGGGCTACGGGCATGGCCGCAGGGATTGTGCTTGTGGATCTCACTCCAGGCTACCATGTGGACCTGATGAGCTACCTTTTCGGAAGCATTTTAATGGTTCCCGGATACATGCTTTGGTTGATGGCCGGGTTGGATGTTTTTGTGGTGGCCTGGGCGTTCTTGTTTTATCGTCAGATACAGGCCATGTCTTACGATGAGGAACATGCCCAAGTCATGGGTGTGCCGGTGCAGGGTTTATATTTCGCCCTGCTGGGCTTGACTGCACTGAGCGTGGTCATGGTCATCCAGGCCGTGGGATTGATTCTGGTGATCGCCCTGTTGACCGTTCCGGCGGTGATCGCCGAGGATTTTTCCCGGTCCTTGAGAGCGATGATGTGCTGGGCCGTGCTGCTTAGCATGGTGTTTACAATGGTCGGCTTGGTGGTGTCCTATTTTTTCGATTTGACCGCCGGAGCAACAATCGTGCTTGTGGCTGCCGCGGTGTTTTTCATTTTTCGGATAATTTTGGGGATGTATAAGGGATGGAGAGCACGGCAGTAATGCGAACGTAATCTTTCATGCCGCATCCGGCTAAGAAAATCTTGCTTCAGCGTGAGGAGAGTATGGCAATCCCGATTCACGCATTCTGGAGGATACTCCTTGACCACCGTTATCGACTGGAATTTCGACAACAGCTACGCCCGTCTTCCGCGTTCTTCGTGCGCCTGAATCCGGCGAGTGGACAAGGCCCTGGAGGCAGCCGTGGAACAGGAAAATGCCTGGGAAACGGAGCGGCTGGTGGCGGTTCTCTTCAGAAGACCTTATGACGACCTCCCGGGACAAGAAAAATACCGCCTTCCGCCGGAGTCCTCACAGGGTCCCAGACCTTCTTCTGCGGGACGTGATCGATATTGTCCCTTTTTGTATTTTTTGTCCTTGTTCAGGGCGACTTTGCCTGTGCCCTTTGTTACGACTATCTTATTGCGTGTACGTCTGAAGAGATGCTATTCTCTGAAACCGATGGTCCTGATGAGTTCATTGATCAGTTCCTCCTGTTCCGGCGTGATCTCCACGAATTGTACCCCTGTCACATAGTAGTCGGGGTTGATATCCTGTTTGCTCCACCGCACCAGGACCTGTACGTCCAGATTTCCGTATTTGGTTTCCAGCAGGTCGTCGTCAATCAAAACCCGAATGTCGAGTTTCAGGCCGCTGTCAAGTCGGCGGGTACCGATCAGAAGCATGCCCGCCACGTGGATATCCACCAGTCGGCCCACTTCGATTTTTGAATTTTTGTCGATCACCTCAAGGTAGTAGTACAGCTTGCGCCGGGTATGCAGACGATGGTTCACAATGACAGCTGACATAGCTCACCCCTTCGAAGAAGAGTCAGGTTCGCCGCGGTTGATTTTCATGGCTTTACAGGTCTGTCAATTCCAGGTTGCGTGCGGCCTTTGTCTCATCCAATCGGCTTACTGGTGTGTTCAAGGGCGCGGCTTGGATCGAAGCAGGATTGCTTGCACCCCGCTCCAAAATTTCGATCAGATCGTCAACAAACTGATCAAGAGTGGTCAGGTTTTCGGTTTCCGTGGGCTCGATCATCAAGGCTTCCTTGATGATCAGGGGAAAATACACGGTGGGCGCATGGTGTCCTTGGTCCAGCAGGGCCTTGGCGATGTCCAAGGCACGCACGCCTTGGGCCGCCTGGCGCACGGCCGAGGCCACGAATTCATGCATGCAGATTCGATTGCAGGGAATATCCAGGGCATCCTCCAGCCTTTTGCGAAGGTAGTTGGCTGCCAGCACAGCGTTCTCGGATACGCGGATCAAACCATTTCGCCCCAGGCGCAGGATATAGGCGTAGGCCTTCAGATAGACCCCGAAATTGCCGTAAAACGGGGCCACATAGCCGATGGATTTGGGATAATCGTAGTCCAGGAAGAACTGACCGTCCTCCAGCTTGACTACCCGGGAAACGGGCAAAAAATCCACCAGCCGCGTGCATACGCCGACCGGGCCGGATCCAGGTCCGCCGCCGCCGTGAGGCGTGCCGAAAGTTTTATGAAGGTTCAGATGGACCACGTCAAAGCCCGCATCACCCACGCGCATCTTGCCCATGATTGCGTTCAGGTTGGCACCGTCATAGTAAAGCAGAGCATCCACGGAACGGACCAGCTCCACGATGCGGGGCAGATTGCGCTCGAACAGCCCCAGGGTGTTGGGGCAGGTCATCATCACCGCGGCCACGTCCTCATCAAGGGCATTTTCCAGAGCTTGAGGATCGATGATCCCGTCCTTGGACTCCAGGCTGATCACATCGAAACCGGCAATGGCTGCAGAGGCCGGGTTTGTACCGTGGGCCGAATCAGGTACAATGACCTTGGTCCGGGTGCGGCCTTTGTCTTTGTGATAGGCGGCGATGATCATAGCCCCGGTCAGTTCGCCGTGGGAGCCGGCCATGGGATGCAGAGTGAATCCGGCCATGCCCGTGATTTCGCCAAGCAGCCGTTCGGTTTCGTAAATGACCTCCAGAGCACCCTGCGCGAAGTGTCCGGCACCTCTGAGTTGGGGGATCAACGGGTGCAGGCGGCAAAAGCCGGGCAAGGCTGCGACCTGCTCCATGAATTTGGGGTTGTACTTCATGGTGCAGGAACCCAAGGGGTAGAAATGGCTGTCCACGCCAAAGTTGAGGCGAGAGAGTCGGGAAAGGTGGCGGACCACGTCCAGCTCCCCGACCTCAGGCAGGCCTGGCGGTTCTGCTCTGGCCAATTCCATGGGAATCAGGCCGGTAAGGTCCTTTGTGGGTTTGCCCGGCCCTACGCCAGGGCGTCCGGGAACGGAGTTTGCGAATATTGTTTTCATAACGCTCCTCCGAGCATTTCAACGAGGATGCCGATCTCCTCACGGCGGTGTTTTTCGGTGCAGGCAATGAGCAGGACGTTTTCCAGACCGGGATAGTAGCGACCCAGGGGGAATCCAGGCAGGAAGCCGCGCTGGGTGAGGCGGTGAATCACCTGATAGGCCGGCTTCGGCAGGGTCACGGCAAATTCATTGGCAAAGGGGCGCTGGTTGAGCAAACTGACTCCGGGCAATTTCACCATGCGGCGGGCCGCTGCATGAGCCATCTCGGCGCAGCGTAATGCGGCGTCGGCCAAACCTTGCGGGCCCATCAAACAGAGGAAAGCGATGGCCCGCATGGCGCATAGGGCTTGATTTGAACAGATGTTGGACGTGGCCTTTTGTCGCCGAATATGCTGTTCTCTGGCTTGCAGGGTCAGCACGAACCCGTCCCGGCCTTGATTGTCCGTTGTTCGGCCGACAATACGCCCGGGCATCTGGCGGATCAGGGCCTTGGTGCAGGTCATTACGCCCAAGTACGGGCCGCCGAAGCATAACGGCAGGCCAAGGCTCTGTCCCTCGGCCGTGGCAATATCCGCGCCCATGGCGCCGGGGGTTTTCAGGATGGCCTGCATCAGGGGATATGTGGAGATGATGTTCAATGCGCCCTGGGCCCGGCCATGGTCGAACAAGGACGCAAAATCCTCGAGTACGCCGAAGAAGTTTGGATTCTGAACGATCAGCGCGGCGGTTCGCCCGTCCACCGCGGCCTGCAGGGCTGCCATGTTTGAGGTGCCGCGGGCGTGCGGTACCACGACCATGTCCAGGTGCAGGTTGGAAGTGTAGCAGTCCAACATACGACGATAGATGGGATTGACGCATTCGTCCACCACCACCTTGCGCCGTTTGGTCTGGCGTACGGCCATCATCATGGCCTCATACAAGGCCGTGCCTCCATCGTAGACCGAAGCATTGGCGAAATCCATTTCCAGCAGTCTGGAAATAGCGGTTTGGTATTCAAAAATGGCTTGCAGAGAACCCTGGGATGCTTCCGGCTGATAGGGCGTATATGCTGTGGCGAACTCACCGCGAGAGGTCAGATAATCCACGGCCGAAGGAATGGCATGATCGTAGAAGCCCGCGCCAAGAAAGCTGACCAGATGGATATTGTTCTTTGCTGCTAGGTGTTCCAGGCGGTGTAGCACCTGGTGTTCATCTTGGCCATCGGGCAGGTCGAATCTTTTGGGCCGCAGCTCTTGTGGTATTTCCGCAAACAGGGCGTTGATGTCCGGTACGCCGATGGTTTGCAGCATCCGCTCTTGTTCGGCAGGGGTATGGGGGATGTAGGGCATGGGGATTTCCTTGCCAGTTCGTTGAAATGCCGGCGCTGATTGCGTTGCTGCAAAGATTTCGAGTTATCACGCATGAAAATGGTTTTGATCTTGTTTTGTTCGCGTTTTCGCAGCACGGCATCTGAACGGACTGCAATAAATATTTTTTTTAGACTGTTTCTGAACCCTCGACAATCTCATCGTACTGCAGGTGCGAGAGGAGGTTCTGCGGTTGGGCTGAGAGTTGCACGCGCACCAGCCAGCCGGCACCATAGGGGTCCCGATTGATTTTTTCCGGAGCGTTTTCCAAGTCCGTATTCACGACCAGCACAGTTCCACTGACCGGGCTGATCAGTTCGCTGGCCGCCTTTACCGACTCGATGCTGCCCATCTCTTGCCCTTCGGTCACGCTGTCACCGGCTGCGGGAAGTTCCACAAAGGTGATGTCCCCCAGCTGCTGCTGGGCAAAGTCCGTGATGCCCACCAGGGCCTCCTGGCCGCTGATGCGCGCCCATTCGTGGGATTTGGCATACAAGAGATCGTCCGGATTCATGTAGGTCCTCCTTTAACGAAAAAAGTGCATGGTTCAGAGTTGCATGGTTCAACGATTTGCTGCGTGATCAGCGATCTGCGCGATGTCTTATGCCTTTGGTTGTCGGCCTTGATTGTGGATCACGGTGTGTGCTTGACTATGAAAATCGCACCGTGAATTTGAAGATTTACCCTCCCAGGCGATGGAGGGCAAGCGTCGCATCGTGGTTCATGTGTCTAGCGCAGTTAAGGGCTCGCGAATGATCCGGGCAATGTCCGCGTCCAGGGAAAGCACCCGGAATAATGGACGGTCCCTGACCTGCTTGGCCTTGCCGGGACAGGAATCCGTGATCCAGATGGTATGAAACCCCTGGTTTTCAAGCCTGCGCCAGCTTTTTTCCGGAAAAACGCCATGTGTGGCAAAGGCGCTGACCCGTTCGGCCTTGCCTTCCAGCAGGGCTTTCTTGCATTCAATCAGGGTGCCGCCGGACATGATCAGGTCGTCTACGATCAGGGCGTGTCTGCCTTGGGGATCGCCCTCCTTGATGATCACGCCGCGCTGGTCCCCTCGTCGTGCTTTCAGACAGACAATATGGGGAAATTCAGGAAACAATCGTCCGAAGCGCTTCCAGGCGCCCTCGTCCGGGAAAACGATGGACAGGTTTTGTTCGTCCTTGATGCAGTTTTTGAGCAAGGGGACGGCGGATTCCAGGCGAGGGATGACCCGGTTGGAAAAGTAAAAGCGTTCCTGCAAGGCGTGGATATCATAAATCACGATTTGTGTCGGGCCGTACATGGTCAGGGGAATGTCCGAAAGCAGCCGGGCCAGGGTGGCGGCGGTGGCGATTTGCCCTTCCTCCTCCACCCGTTCCATGGTTCCGGTGGGATAGTAGGGCAAGATCAGCTTGAAAGAGCGTACGGCATAACGGGGCAGTTCAAAAATGACGGCCAGCTGAGCGAACATTTCCACGGGTTTGGCCAAGGTGGCCAGGAAGGCGACATGCTGATTGCGCAAAGCCGCGGCGTTTTCGATTTTCAGGTTGGGAAATCCGTCGCGAAAATATGTCCAGTCAATGGTTCCCGGGCTGACGTCCAAGGGATGCAGCGATTGGATGCGTGCAGCCATGCCCGCCATGGAGGGGCAGTAGAAAAGATGGATCATCGTGGATTCCCTTGGTGGTTGAAAATCAATTGCAGGTGTTGGATTTCATCCGGATGCAAATGTCTCCAGGCTCCCGGAGCCAAGCCATTCAGGCTCACGGGGCCGTGCTGCACTCGCACTAGGCGCAATACATGCAAGTGCAAATCCCGACACATCCTGCGGATTTGGCGATTAACACCTTGACGCAGGATCATTTCCAAAAGGGTGGTCCCGGCTTCACGCCGCAATGGACGGACCTGGACCGGGGCAAGCTGTTCACCCTCAGCCAGACGCATGCCCGAGCGCATGGTCTGCAATTTTTCCGGAATGAATCGGCCGCGAACCCAGACATGGTAGATCTTGGGGTGTTCATAGCGGGGGTGGGTCAGGCGCAGGGTCAGCTCTCCATCCGTTGTCAGCAGAATCAATCCTTCAGACATGCGGTCCAGTCGACCGACGGGAAAGGGTCTTTGCCGTTGCAGATCCGCCGGGAGCAATTCCAGTACTGTTTGGCGCTTTTGGGGATCACGAGCCGTAGTCACCACCTCGAGCGGTTTATTCATGGCCAGGTAAAGATGATCCCTGACAGGGGATTGGGATAAACACACCGACTCTCCCCGGACAGAAACTCGATCTTGGCCCAATGCAATGCGGGTTCCAAGGGTCCGCACGACATGTCCGTTGACCTGTACTTCACCGCTCAGAATCAATGCATCCGCGGCGCGGCGCGAGCAGATGCCCGCCTGGGCCAAGGCCTTGTTCAGTCGAACCAGGGGGCAGGCTTGGGAGTTTTGCCGAGGCGAGGACATGTCTTCAAGGTAGTGGCTGGACATGAAGCTGGTCAAGTCGTCGTCTCAAGATGGCGTGCCAAATCTAAGTAACCGGTTTTGGCGGCACGTCAATTGACCGGTTCTGGATGGATGGCTATAGGCTTTTTCTGCAAGGGGAAATATTGTTTGAGAAATTGTGGGTAAAGTTTTGCCCGTTGAGGAACGGCTCGATTTTTGATTGGAAACGGTGTACAAAATAACATGGATATGCGGCGAATCAAGGTTGTTGGCATTGCTGGCGTGGTGCTGTTGCTTCTGACGGGTTTTTACTGGTTGGGAGGCAGGACAGCGCATAAGTATGATCAAGTTGGCTTAACCGACAAAGACATGGACGTAGATGTGAGCATGAGCGGGGTGGAAATGCGTCTGGGACAAGAAGGCCGCACCCTGTGGATTCTTAAGGCAGTGTCAGCTGCATATGACCAGGGGGCGCAGTTGGTGCTTTTGAATGCACCCTCAATCATCAAGCATCTTTCCAACCAGGATCTGCCGATCCTAGTGGACGCTCCATTAGGAGAGGTGGATCAGGACAGCAACGATATCAGACTATGGTCAGGGGTGCACATGGAGTATGGTCCGACATATCTGAATTCGGATGAAGCAATCTATGTACAGGTTGATGAAACCATCTATCTGTATGGAGATCTGTTGTTGGACCGGCAGGGACTCCAGTTGCGGGCACCCAAGGGAGACGTGGATCTGACGACCTGGATTGTCAACGCCGAGGGAGGTGTGGAAGTGATTATTGCCGGAGACAGCTTGGGAAAGGCTTTTTGATGTCTTTTACGGTTGTGATGCGATTGACGCAATGCGTCTTGTTGACCGCGTTCTTCCTGATCATGGTACTTGTGGCCAGAGGCAGGGCGTCCGATGAACAGGACATGTCCACGCACATTACCTCTGAACGACTGCGTTATTCACATCATGATAATCAAATCGAGTTCATTGGGGATGTTCATGTGCATAGACCAGGTTTTGAACTCCGTTCGGACAAATTGATTGTTTTTCTTCAAGCTGTCCCGCGCGGTGCGCGTGCCAGCTCGGTGGAACCGGATCAGGACTTGGAGGCCCGGGTTGAGGTTGAGAAAATGATCGCTCACGGTAAGGTCAGTCTGAAGCATGGCGGACGTGTCGGTCACGGCGAGACGGCCACCTACTGGGTGGACAGGGAGGTGCTGCGATTGGAGGGTAATGCGATAGTTCAGGACGGGCCGACAAAGCTCGAGGGTAACGTCATTACATTAAATGTTCGAGAAAAAGGAGTGGATGCGCAAGGCCGCAGCGAGCAAAGGGTGGAAGGGATGTTTTTTTTGCCCCGTGAGGAGAGTACGCGATGAAGGCGGTCTTAACCGGAAAGAGTCTGCATAAATCCTTTGGGAAAAAAGAGGTGGTGCAAGGTATCACGGTTCGTGTCCAACAGGGTGAAATCGTCGGTCTGCTTGGACCCAACGGGGCGGGCAAAACCACCACTTTTTATATGCTGGTGGGTGTGATCAAGCCGACCCAGGGTGTCGTGGAAATGGACGGACAGCGAATCACCACCTGGCCATTGCACGAGCGGGCTCGCCTTGGTCTCAGTTATCTGCCCCAGGAAAATTCTGTTTTTAAAAAACTTACCGTGAAACAAAACCTGCAGATTATTCTGGAGTATACGGATTTTTCTCCTGCTCTGCAGCGCAAAAAAGCAGAGGCTTTGTTGGAAGAGCTTGGGATTGCCAAGCTTGCCGATCAAAAAGCCATGCATCTTTCCGGAGGCGAGAGCCGAAGGTTGGTGATTGCTCGTGCTCTGATTCGCGATCCCAAGTTCATGTTGCTGGATGAACCGTTTGCGGGCATTGATCCCTTGGCCGTGGACGACATCCAGGATATCGTCACATCCTTGAAGCAAAAAGGCATCGGGGTGTTGATTTCGGATCATAACGTCCGAGAAACATTAAAGATTTGCGACAGAGCCTCCATTGTTTTCGAAGGCCAGGCTATTTTTGACGGGACTCCGGAGGAAATTGTGGCTGACCCCAGGGCTCGAAAGGTCTACCTGGGGGAAGATTTTTTTCTGTGAGTTTGAGACACAATGAACATGACCAGGACATGTCTTCCGCTTTTTTTCAGGCCTTGGCCTTGCCGGTTCATCAAGGTCACTCACTTCTCTGGCTGTTTTGCCCCGACCAAAAAAATGTTCTTTGGGACGCTTTGCGGATTAGGATGATGTATGGCTCTTGAACTGCGCCAGCAACTCAAGTTGACCCAGCAGCTGGTCATGACACCCCAACTGCAGCAAGCCATCAAGCTGTTGCAGCTTTCCCGCCTGGAGCTGGTGGAAAGCATCAGGCAGGAACTTTTGGAAAATCCTGTTTTGGAAGAGGTGGGGGAGAAGGTCGAGGACGCTCAAGTCGGAAAGGAAGAGTCGTTGTCCAGTGAGGACCGTTTCCAAGTCCTCAACCTTGACGAAAGGCGTCAGCCGGCAGATGCTGAATGGCAGGACTACCTGGGAGAGTTTTCCAGTGTCAGTCGACAAATGCACGGCAGGGATCTGGAAATCCCTGAAGAAGGCATGAGCCTGGAAGCCCGACTGGCTGGAAAACCTTCCTTGATTGGACATTTGTCCTGGCAATTGCGGCTATCACAGCTTTCCGATGACCGGTTGGCCATTGCGGAAATAATTCTCGGAAATTTGGATTCTGTTGGCTATCTGCGTGAGTCACTGGAAAATATTGCGCAAATCGCCGGGGCCAGCCTCGAGGAGAGCGAGGCGGTATTGCGGATAGTACAGAAGTTGGATCCATTGGGCATTGCCGCTCGCAGTCCGCAGGAATGTCTGTTGATTCAAATGGAAGTGCTTGGATTGGACGATCCTATTTTGCATTCCCTGGTGCAGGATCATCTGGAGGATCTGGAGAAACGTCGATATAAGCCATTGGCAAAAAAATTCAGAATTTCCATGGAGAAGTTCAAGGGGTATCTGGAAGCCATCCAGCAGCTTGATCCTCTGCCCGGAAAAAGTTTCGGCGCCGACGAACCGCAGTATACCAGCCCTGATGTGTTTGTTTTTCAGCACGGGGAAGAGTTCATCGTAGTGCTCAACGAGGAGGATATTCCCCAGTTGATGATCAATGATGTCTATGCCAAGGATATCGCCATGCATCGTGGTGAAGCCCGGGACTATATCCAGGAAAAAGTGCGTTCGGCCCACTGGTTGATGAAGAGTCTCTATCAACGCCAACGAACCTTGTACAAGGTTGCGGAAAGCATCGTGCGCTTTCAAAGGGAGTTTTTCTTGCATGGTGTGACGCATTTGAAACCCATGATTCTCAAGGACGTGGCCCTGGACATCAACATGCACGAATCCACGGTCAGCAGAATTACCACCAACAAGTACATGAGCACTCCTCACGGCATCCATGAGCTGAAGTTTTTTTTCAACAGCGCGTTGGGCATGGACGATGGCAGCGAGACCGGTTCAGAAAGCGTCAAGGCCGAAATCAAGAAGTTGATATCCGAGGAGGACCCCAAGCGTCCGTTGAGTGACGAACTCATTGCCCAGCTGCTTAAGAAGTCTTTGGGGGTGAATATTGCTCGGAGAACGGTCGCCAAGTACAGAATGGCCTTGAATATTGAATCGTCTTCCAGAAGGAAGGAATTATTTTAATGCGTCATTGCAATAATTCTAGAGAAGTATCAAAACGCCGTCAGGACGAAAACCGGGGTCCAGAATACTTTGAAAATACTGGATTCTGATTTTTGTCGGAATGACTAAAAAAACAATATCTGTAACCATACAAATAATGCAAGCAGACACCTGTGTCAGGAAAACGACGGTTTTTGTTGAATAAAATAAACTAGAAACAGCTGAATTCTCAACCAACCATCTCTCGGGCCCAGGCACGCGCCGGGAGTTTAATATCAGGAGGTGTCCCCATGGAAATCAAGTTTACATTCAAGAATTTTGAGCCGTCCAAACATCTCAAGGGCTATGCTCAGGAGCGATTCGAGAAAATCGCCAAATACCTGCCTCAGGAAGCCCAGAGCGAGCTTTCCGTCAACCTTTCCGTGGAAAAATATCGTCATATGGCTGAGATTATCCTGGTGGGCAAGGATCTGCATATTTCAGCCAATGCGGAAAGCGAGGACATGTATTCGACCATTGATTTGGTTTTGGACAAGCTGGAGGCGCAAGTGCGCAAATCCAGGGAAAAGGGCAAGGACCACCGCCGTGGGCAGAAAGGACGGTCAGCACGCGTGGATTTCATTTCCTTCATTCAAGGAGAGGGCGGCAAGCGGGAGCAAGCCATCACGGCCACGGACAATTTCCAGCCCAAACCCATGTCTGTGGACGAGGCGGCCATGCAGCTTGAAACCTTGGGCAACGATTTTCTGGTTTTTTTTAATGCGGAGATCGACCGTGTCAATGTAATCTATCGTCGTAAAAGCGGCGACTTTGGGCTTATTGATCCTGGTATTTGAACCATGACATTGCGGGATTTTCTGGACAAGGACCTGCTCCTGCCGAACTTGAAGGCCACGAACAAGACCGAAGTGTTGCGGGAACTTGTTTCCGTTTTGGTGCGGAAGTGGCCGGATTTTGATACGGAGGTCGCTTTTCAGGTTTTGCGGGAGCGGGAGGATTTGGGAAGCACCGGCATCGGGGAAGGTGTGGCCATCCCGCACGGCAAGCTGCAGGACCTGAAACAAATCGTTCTGGTGGTCGGGCGCAGTACCGGAGGCGTTGGCTATGACGCCTTGGATCACAAGCCCTGTCACATTTTTTTCATGGTGCTTGCGCCGGAACAGGTGGCTGGCATGCATCTGCGCATCCTGGCGAACATTACTCGGTTGCTCAAGGACGAGCATTTCCGGTCAGGTTTTTTGATGGCCCAAGATAGAGAAGCCTTCTGGGAAGCGCTCAATGTCGTTTGAAACGGAAATGCCCACGCGGCAATGTGACCCTCAGCGCCCTGCGCATATTCCCCTGGTTGTGGTCGCCGGGCTTTCAGGCGCTGGGAAAAGTACAGTTTTGAATGTTTTTGAGGATATGGGTTTTTTTTGCGTGGATGGCTTGCCGGTCAAGCTTGTCGGAAAGATGGTCCTGTTGTTTGATGAGCTGAAGCTGGAAAGGCATCGCGGGCTGGCCTTGGGCCTGGATGTTCGACAAACGGATTTCGCCGCCCAATGGGAACAGGTCATGGCGGAAATGCACAAGACCGGCATTTTTTTGAAATTATTGTTTCTTGAAGCCAGGGATGATGTGTTGATCCGTCGCTATGCCACCACCCGCAGGCCGCACCCCCTGGAGACCCTTTTGCCGGGCCTGGATCAGGCAATCGCCCGGGAGAGAACCATGCTCGAGGGTTTACGATTGCAAGCAGATCTGATTGTGGACACCTCGGACTATTCCATCCATGATCTGCGGCGTTTTGTTCAAGAGCAATGGACATTGGAGAACAATTTCGGAAGGGGCATGCGCGTACATTTGATTTCCTTCGGGTTCAAATACGGCGTGCCGCTGGAGGCGGACTTGGTGTTTGATTTGCGGTTTTTGCCCAATCCTTATTTTAACGAACGGCTGCGCCCCTTGTCCGGAATGGACGGGCAAGTTGCCAACTATGTTTTGGGCGAAGACCCTGGAAGGGCTTTTTTGTCTCGATTCCAAGAATTCATGAATTTTCTTCTGCCATTATACGCCCTGGAAGGGCGCTACCGACTGACCATGGCCCTGGGATGCACTGGAGGCAGGCACAGGTCGGTGGTCGTCACCCAAGCCCTTTTGTCGTCATTGACCGCTTTAGGGTTTGTTGTTTCCCTGGAACATCGTCATCTAGATCTCGGCTGAAAGCCAGGGATCAGCATATCGTCGGAGCACTGAATGATTGGAGTCGTTTTGGTAACCCACACGGAGTATGGGCTATATTTGCTCAAGGCGGCAGAGTTGATTCTTGGCCCCCAGGAGAATTGTTTTTTTGTGAGCGTGGATGTGACCAAGGAGGTGGACAAATCCTTGGCCGAGATCAAGAGCAGTGTAAAGCAGTCCGATCAGGGAGAGGGCGTTGTTCTGTTGACGGATATGTTTGGAGGTACGCCTACGAACTTGAGTCTTTCTTTGCTCAATTTGGGGAAGCATCAACTGGAAGTGATCACCGGCGTGAACCTGCCCATGCTTTTACGTGTTCTGGGGTCGCGTGGACTCTTGTTGAGCGACCTGGCCAGGGAGGCAAAGGCCGCGGGGACCCAGGGTATTGTTGTGGCCGGTGAAGTGTTGCGCAGCAAGGTGGCCAAGGGGTAGAGCGGATCATGTACTGGGTGCGTATCGACAACCGTCTGGTCCATGGTCAGATTATCGAGACGTGGCTGCCGTATTTAGGGTCACGGCTTATTCTCGTGGTCAATGACGAATTGGCCGGAGACGCCTTGCGGCAAGAGATCATCCAGCTGGCAGTGCCTTTAGGAGTGGAGTTGCAATTTTCCAGGATCGACGGAGTGCTCTTCGCATTGCAGGCATTGGGCAAAAGGACAGCCATGGAGGACATTTTACTGCTTTTTGCATCCTGCTCGGATGCCAATCGGGCGCACCAGGACGGCTTGACATTTGCTTCCCTGAATATCGGCAACCTGCATTATGGACCGGGAAAGCAACAGCTTTGTCCGCATGTGGCCTTGAGCAGTGAGGACATCTCCTGTTTGAGGTATTTCACCAGGCAGGGCGTCAGTCTGGATTTTCGTTGCGTGCCCAATGATTCCACGCAGGTGAGGCCGTCATGGTAAGCCCCGGGGATGCGCTGGCTTGGACGGGCTTGGCGTGTTTTTTTTTGTGCTTTTTTCCATGGCCCGTTTTGGCTTGAATCTTGGTTTTTGGGATCGCCCTCTGGTTATTGGTCTTTTTTGGTCGGCAACAACCGGAAATTGGGAATTCGCCGTCCCGGCGGCGCTTTTTTTTGAACTTTTTTTTCTGGATCTGTTTCCCATCGGAACGTTTATCCCGCCGCACGGGCCTTTTGCCTTACTCGCTACCCTGGCGATGGCCCACATTTTCGAGGTGACGCAACCCTCCTGGGGTCTTGTATTGATTATGCTCAGCATGCCAGCAGCCCTGCTGGGCAGCAAGCTGGAACAAAGACATCGTCAATGGCAGAATTTCGGCTATACCCGCATGTTGCAATCCACCAGGCCGGGGAGAGAACACAGTGTTTCCGCGCCGCTTCTGGCGAGAAATGCACTCGTGCAAATGTGTCTTGTGCAGGGTTTGGCCTTTGTTCTGGTCATGGGCGTGCTGACGCCGTTCGCCGAATGGCTCTTGCCCCGTTTGCAGTCGCGTGTTTTGATGATGTCAGTATCCTGGCCCCATATATGGATGTTGGGGACTTTGGGAGCGCTGCTATCCTTTAGGACTCGCAAAGTCTATGCGTTTTTTCTGGTGATGGTTTTTATCGCGGGGCTTGTTTTTGGCATGGGCTATGGAGTGTTGTAGCCGGCAAACTTTGCGGGAACGTGTTTTTACAAGCAAGCCACTTCTATTTTCAGGAGGTCTTTCAGTGATCTACGACATAGATCGGGAAACAGCTCCCCGTGAAGAGCTGGAACAACTTCAGCTGACACGGCTTCAGGCACTTGTAGAGAGAGCATTCGCCAATGTGGGTTTTTATCGTCGCAAATTCGAGGAGGCCGGTCTGCTTCCGGGACACGTCAGAAACCTGTCCGATCTGAAATACCTGCCCTTTACGGAGAAACAGGATCTGCGCAATAATTATCCTTTCGGATTGTTTGCCGTGCCCAGAGAGAATGTGGTGCGCATCCATGCCTCTTCCGGGACCACGGGCAAGGCCACGGTTGTCGGCTATACGCATCGGGACGTGCGCAACTGGGCGCAGTTGATGGCCAGGGCGTTCATGGCTGCGGGGGTCCACAGGGGCGACATAGTGCACAACGCTTACGGCTATGGGCTGTTTACGGGCGGATTGGGGGCGCATTACGGTGCCGAGGAATTGGGCGCGACCATTGTGCCCATTTCCGGGGGAGGGACCAAAAGGCAGGTGATGCTCCTCAGGGATTTTGGAGCGACCGTGCTTTGCAGCACTCCCTCATACAGCCTGTTTCTACATGAAGCCGCCCTGGAAGCAGGGATCTCCATCAGTGACCTGCCCCTGCGGATCGGTATTTTCGGTGCGGAGCCGTGGACCGAGGAGATGCGCCATGATATTGAATCCAAATTGGGTCTCACTGCCTTGGATATTTACGGGTTGTCCGAGATAATGGGGCCGGGGGTGGCCATGGAATGTGCGGTGGCCCAAAAGGGTTTGCATATCTTCGAGGATCACTTTCTGCCGGAAATCATCAACCCGGTTACAGGAGAACAGCTGCCTCCCGGCGAAACCGGAGAACTGGTGCTGACCACTTTGACCAAGGAAGCCCAGCCTTTGATTCGTTATCGTACTCGGGATATTACTTCATTGAACTATATTCCCTGTCGGTGCGGCCGGACCCATGTACGCATGACCAGGATCAAGGGGCGCAGCGACGACATGTTGATCATTCGCGGGGTAAACGTTTTTCCATCCCAGATTGAGGCTATTTTGTTGGAGACCGAGGGTTTGGCTCCGCACTATCAATTGATTTTGGACAGAAAGGGCGTTTTGGACACCCTGGAAATTCAGGTGGAGGTGGACGAAAAAATTTTTTCAGATGAAGTGCGCCACCTGCAACGCCTTGAAACCAAAATTCAAGGAAACATCAAGGAGTTTCTCGGGGTCACGGCCAAGGTCAAGTTGGTGGAGCCAAAGACCCTGGTTCGGTCCGAGGGCAAGGCCAAGCGAATCATTGATCGCAGGAACGGATGAGGACAAGGCGCAAGAGTGGGGCGAAAAGATGTTCACACGCAAACTTTCAAGTAAAGATATGTTGTCCCCTGAATCATAGAACCGAAACAGTGTGTTGAGAGAGTCCGATTCCGCAGGCTGTTCAAAAAACCCGATGGCTAAGCGCATAAAAAGAGTAAGGTCGAAGCGTATCAGTCAAGCGTTAGAGCTTGAACTTCTGGCAGCAACGCAGCAAGCGGGTTTTTTCAACAGCCTGGTTAACCTGGAACCCATGCGGGAGGTACTTCCATGAAGGTCGAACAAATTTCCATATTTCTTGAGAATCGGGCCGGACGCCTGACTGATGTGACCAGGGTTCTGTCCGAGGCCGGGGTGAACATCCGCGCCTTGTCCCTGGCGGACACGTCTGACTTCGGGATTTTACGCCTGATTGTCACGGATCATGAACGGGCCAAGGAGACCTTGAAGGCAAACGGTTTCACCGTGGGCCGAACCTCAGTGGTCGCCGTGGAAGTTGACGACAGGCCCGGAGGCCTGCATCGTATTCTGGAGCTTTTAAGCAACAGCCAGATAAATGTCGAATATATGTACGCATTCGTGCAGCAGAGCGGGAAAAATGCCGTGCTGATTTTTCGGTTTGACCGCACGGATCAGGCTATTGAAATTTTGCAGAAGAACAGCATCAAGATCATTCCTGGAAAAGATTTATATAATTTGTAATGGATTGTGGCCTTGTCGCGGACATATTGAAAACACAACATTTTGCTAGCGCTGATTGTATTGGGAGGAGAAGATGAAAAAACTGTTGCTGATAATTCTGGTTTTGCTTGCCGCCCCGATGTTGGCATTGCATGGCGCGCAGGGAGCTGACAAGCCCGTGACCCTGCGCTTGGCCCATTTTTTTCCGGCCACCCATCCAGCGGAGACGGAGCTTGTCCAGGGATTGGCCAAGGCCCTGGATGAAGCAACCAAAGGCCGCCTGAAGATCGTCAGTTACCCGGGCCAGACCCTTCTGGCCGCTCCAGAAATCTATGACGGGGTGGTCACGGGAATTGCGGATATCGGCCTTTCCTGTTTTTCCTACACCAGAGGCAGGTTTCCTTTGTTGGAGGTTTTTGAACTGCCGGGGATCACCTATGAAAATTCCAAGGCGGCCAGCCGGGTAGCCTGGGACGGAATCAAGGCCTTGGCGCCTGCCGAGGTCAGCGATACCAAGTTGCTCATGGTCCTGGCTACGGGTCCCGGCGATCTCTTTACCAAGGTTGCGGTGCGTACTCTTGAGGATCTCAAGGGTCTGGAAGTCCGGGCCACGGGCTTGAGCGCCAAAACTCTGGCCGCATTGGGGGCGATTCCCGTGGCCATGCCTCAGTCCGAGGCTTACGAGGCGTTGTCCCGTGGCCTCGTCAAGGGCAATCTTTCACCGATAGAGGTGCTCCAGGGCTGGAAACATGCCGAGGTTACGGATTACCTGACCCTGACGCCCTTTTTATACAACACCTTGTTTTTCGTAACCATGAGCAAGTCTGTCTGGGAAGGGTTGCCCGTTGATCTGCAGGCAGCAATCGAGGATGTGAGCGAGCGGATTTTTTTGGATGTGGCCATGGGTTTGTGGGATGAACAGAATGAAGCTGCTTTGACGTATGCCGTGGAGACCACGGGGCAACAAGTGATCACTCTGTCCGAAGAAGAGTCCGCCCGTTGGAATGCTCTGGTCACGCCCATTCAAGAGGAATATTTGGCGGACATGGAGCGAAAAGATTTGCCGGGCGCTGAGGCTTTGCAACTGGCCAAGGAGCTGTCCGAAAAGTACAATGCGATGTATTGATCGGTACATCCCGTCAAGGAAAGCTTGAACGTGACACCGCTGCTAAAACAGGCGGAGAAGCTGGTTCTCGCCGCCTGCAAGCTCTTTGACGCCGTAGCTGGCTTGTGTTTGTTGGCCGTGATGTTTCTGGTCACGGCCAACATCATGTTGCGCGCCATCTGGAAAAGCCCGATTCTTGGAACGTATGAATTCGTTGGATTTCTGACATCCTTGGCCGTGGGCATGTCCATCGCCCACTGTGCCTTGAAAAACGGTCACATAGCCGTGGGTTTTCTGGTTGCCAGATTTTCTTCCCGGGTGCGGGCCTCCATTGACGCCATGACCAACTCCGTTGCGACGGTTTTCTTCGGTTTCTGCGTATGGCAGATGCTGATTTACGCCCGCAGCTTTAGTGTCAGCGGCGAGGTTGGGCTGACCACCAAGATTCCATTCTATCCCTTTGTATACGGCATGGCTGCTTCCCTTGGCCTGCTCTGTCTGGTGTTATTTTTGCGGACCATTGAAATGTTGCGTCAGGCGGTTCGCGAATGAGCCCCGCAATGGTGGGTCTGTTCGGGGTGGCCCTGTTTTTCCTGCTGTTGCTGTTCAGGATGCCCATTGCCTATGCCATGGCCCTGTCCGGATTTTTGGGTTTTAGTTGGCTGGTCTCTCCGGAGGCCGCTTTTCGTGTGGTTTCCAAGGACCTCTACACCACCTTTTCATCTTATTCCCTGAGCGTTATTCCGATGTTTATTTTGATGGGTTTTTTGGCCTTTTATTCGGGCATAGGTGCCCGGCTGTTCACCTTTGCCTACAGGCTCGTGGGGCATTATCCAGGCGGCTTGGCCATCGCCACCCAGGCTACCTGCGCGCTTTTCGGCGCTGTATGCGGCTCGAATACGGCAACAGCGGCCACCATTGGCGCCATTGCCATCCCGGAGATGAAAAAATACCGCTACGCAGACACCCTTTCCACGGCCAGTGTGGCTGCAGGCGGCGCCTTGGGGGTGCTTTTCCCGCCCAGCGTGATTTTTATTGTCTATGGCATGTCCACGGAGCAGTCCATCGGAAAGTTGTTTCTGGCTGGGATCATTCCTGGTTTTCTGCTTATGTTTGCCTACATGGTCACGATTTTCCTGTTATCCAGTCGAAATCCAGACATGGGACCCACTGGACCGATATTTTCCTGGAGGCAGAGAATAGCGACGCTCAAGGGAGGCATTTGGGAGGTCTGCGCGGTTTTTTCCCTGTCCCTGGGCGGCCTTTTTGCGGGATGGTTCACACCCACTGAGGCCGGCGCCGTGGGTGCTGCCGGGGTTTTTTTTCTTACCCTGTTTCAAGGCAAATTGCGCTGGGAAGGCCTGAAACGTTCTTTGATGGATTCCACGCGGACCACGGCCATGATCATGCTTTTGGTGGCCGGGGCAGTTATTTTTGGACGGTTTATGGCGGTCAGCAGAATTCCCTTTGAATTGGCCACCTGGGCCGGAAACTTGCCCTTGCCGCCATTCGTGGTCATGGCCGTGATCCTCTTGATTTACCTTGTGCTGGGGTTTTTTATCGATGCGTTGGCCCTGGTGCTTTTGACCATTCCCATCTTCTATCCCGTGGTGGTGGATGTCCTGGGCTACGACCCGATCTGGTTCGGCGTGATCATGGTCATGGTCGTGGCCATGGGGGTGATCACTCCCCCGGTGGGCATGAATGTCTATATCATCAAGGGGATTGCCACGGATGTGCCACTGGAGACCATTTTCAGGGGCATCTGGCCTTTTCTGGCAGCCTTGATTATTTGCATCGCCATGCTGATAGCTTTCCCCGGGCTTGTGACAATGCTCCCAGCCTTAATCGGTTGATTCGTACATCGAAATCCCGCCTCCCTTTTCACGCCGGCAGAACAACAATGAAGACACAACCCTCGGGGGAGCTTTTTTGTACCTTAATGGTTCCTTGATGTTCACCCACGATGGTTTTGGCAATGGTCAACCCCAGTCCGGTTCCCCCTTTTTTCCCTGAGAAATAGGGTTCAAAAATGCTCTGTACATCCTCGATGTGCGTGAGCCCTTGACCATTATCGGCAATTTCCACATTGACCGTCTGGTTCTTGATGTCGTGAAAGACTTTGATTTTCACGCAGGGGCTGTCTTGTTCCTCCAAGGCTTCCACGGCATTGGTCAGCAGATTGATCCAGACTCTGCGCATGGCTTCCGGGTCAAACCGCAAGCGGGGCATGGGGCTGGCGTAATGAAGCTCCCAGCGGATTCGCACATGGCTGTTGCGAAACATGTTCACCACCTCCTCCAGGTGCGGCACCAAATCGTTTTCAACGGGCCGGACTTCGGGCAGCTTGGCAAAGGAGGAAAACTCCTGAACCATGCGTTGTAGGTGCTCAACCTGGCGGATGATGATATTCGTGCATTGGCTGAATACCGTCTGGTCGTCCACCTTGGAAGCGAATTTTCGTTCCAGGCGCTGGGCAGAGAGCTTGATCGGCGTCAAAGGGTTCTTGATTTCATGGGCAATGCGTCGTGCCACATCCTTCCAGGCTGCGAGCCGCTGCATTTTTTCCAGTTCAGTGACGTCCTCAAACACTGCGATGATTCCCCCCTGGTCCGGAAGGTGGACAATGTTCACCAGCAGCTTGATTTCCCTGGAACCCATGGCCAGGTCCAACTGCTTCTGCCATTTGGCTTGGGGATGGCTCTGTAGGTGCTTGATGACCCCTTCAAGCAAGAAAATATAGTCCTGATGCAGGAACTGATCCGGTTTTTTGCCCAGAATTTGACGGGAATCAAAGTTTAGAATGGCTTCAGCGGCCTTGTTCACCGTGGTCACCCGTCCGTCAGCCCCAATGGAAACAATACCGGAGGTGATATTATCCAGGATGGCTTCGATGTATTGGCCGCGCGTTTCCAGTTCCTGGTTCTGATCCTCCAGTTTTTTGTAGGTCTGGGTCAATTTGGCCCTATTGGATTCCAAATCCCTGACCATGTGGTTGAAAGATTGCACAAGCATGCCCAGTTCATCCCTGGAATCATCCTGAAGGCGAAAAGCCAGATCTCCTTCAGAGATGCGTTGGGTGCCCAATGCCAGGGCTTGCACCGGTGCGGAAAGCTCCTTGGCCAAACGGAATCCGAACCAGATCGCTCCGAGGATGATCAGCATGGTGATCAGCCCCAGTACAAGATACAAAGTGATTTTTAGCGGATGTTTCAAGGTTTGCAGTTTTTTATATTCGTCCACGCCGCGCACGATTTGTTGGAGCTTAAACAGCAGTCCTTCGCCCAGGTTGTCTCCAAGTACCAGAAAACCGGTGCGGCCGTTGTCCACGGGGAAGATGCTGACCACCAGGTCGGATTCCGGCCCGGGGTGAATGTTTGAGAGCACTCTCGGGTTTTCCAGGAGGTCTTCCAGTTCCAGCTTGCCGCGCAATCCCGGCCAAACCTGACTCCAGGTCTGGTCGCTCTTCCAGTTTTGTTCCCCCAGTTGGGGCGTGAGCACCCCCACCAGGCCAAGATCGTATTCCCGACGTTTGACGTCCAGGAATTCATTCATGGTTTTGCCGCCCCAGGCCAGACCGCGATCACGTATTTGGGAAAGCAGAAAACCGCCGCGCTGTTCCAGGCGTTTCTGGGCCGAAGTATAGAAGGCTTGGCCCACGCCCAGGGCCTGTTCCAGGGATTTTTCCACCTGGCTTTGGAACCAGAAATCCACCGATGTGCGGACAAAGATCAGGGAGATCACAAAAAGCAGTGCCGTAGGCACAAGGGATAGGGAGATGAAGGCCATGACCAAGCGTGTGCGAAGTCGAACGCCGATGACCTTGCGTCGCCGCTCCAGGATCAGTTTAACCACGTTTCTGGTCACCAAAAACAGGACAACCAGGAGCAGGATGAAGTTTATGTTATACAGGGCAAAAAAAACGTAGGAGTCCACGCGCAAGAATTTCAGCTGCGCCCAGACAAGCAGGATGACGGCCCCGAATCCGAACAGGGCCAGGTAGAGTTCCCTTTGCTGCCGCTTGCGTTGCGTTCTGTCGGGGACGCTGATTTTGATCGGCTCGGAGGACGGCATACGCAGAAGAAAGGTTTCAGGTATATTGTCCACGGTTCAAGGGATGAACCAGCTGAACACCATCATGCTGAAGACCAGGATGTTGACGAGATCAAGAAGGTTGTCCGGGCGTTCCCATCTTCGGATTATACTCTGGTGTGGGGGGGAAATCATGAGTCAGGGCAACCTAAGGCACAAAAAATTCCAATTCATAGTGGATGGGAGAAATGACCTCCCAGGTCCAGAAAAAGAGCACTCGGCGCATCCACACGGGAATATCGCGTCGTTCCACGCTGATTTCCAGTACCAGATGATAGGTTTGGCCCGGAGTAAGCATGGACCATTCGCCCATGTCCATGGTGATTTCGCGCCAATGAGTGGTAATCAACTCATCAAAATCTTTGTTTTTGACGAGATGTTCCTTCTGCGGAAGGGTCATTTCAAAGACCTGGGCCAAGGGGTTCCATTCCAGAACATGCTCAACCTGATGTTCATTCAAAACCCGGTTCGGCAAAAGAAAGCGTTTGGCAATCAGTTTGGCTGTGCCGAACATCCAAAGGTCCACGCCTTCCTGCAGAACAGTCTGGATTTCATCCGTCTGCGCAAGACGCAGACCAAAGCGTAGATGGATTCTTCCGGCTTGATTGTCCAAGACAAGGTTGTCCAGGGACAACAACTGAGCCTGGGCCAGAGGGGGAAAAAACAGCACTGCGAGAAGCAGTGGCAGGAATATGCGTTTTACGAGTTGAATACTGCGCATCTGTTGGGGGGATATGATTGCCTTGCTGGTTGAAACCGGTCGGCGATGATGTTTTCTTACCCCCAATGCCATGCCTTTGACAACTGCATCGGCTTTGTTTAGCGCATGGCGCATGCAACTCAATGAACACCAAAGCAAAACACTTTTTGCCAAGGCCGCAATCCCCGTCCCCATGGGATTGCTTGTTGAACAGGAAACCCTTTCCTCTGATTTTCAGCCGCCGAGTTCAATCCCAAAACCGTGGATGCTCAAGGCGCAGGTTCTCTCCGGAGGACGCGGCAAGCAGGGAGGAGTCATCGCGGTGTCTTTGCAGGGCGATCTTTATGACGCGGCCAAGCGGCTTTTTGCCATCAAAATTAATGGGCACTCGCCGCCATTTTTGCGTTTGGAGAGCCAGGTGTCCATTGTCCGCGAATTATACCTGAGTCTGGCCCTGCAGCGGCAATGGGCGGCGGCGATGCTCACCGTGGGACGTCGCGGCGGCGTGGATGTGGAATCTGCCTCTGAAACCGGGTCAAATAATATGCTTATCCAAAGGCTTAACCCTTTGACCGAGCTGGGCGCCCACCACGTCCGAGCGGCTTTTTTCCATTTGAATCTGGACGCTTCCCTATGGCCGGGGTTTGAGAAATTGGTTTTCAATCTATGGCGTTGCTTCATGGCCAACGGCCTGCTGTTGGCGGAGATCAATCCGTTGGTGATCACAGCAAACCAGCAATGGCTGGCCCTGGACGGCAAGGTGGAGGCGGACGACAATTTTGTGAGCCTGCATCCGGAAATGAAGCGCTTTGAACAGCAAGAATACTATAGTATGCAGGAAATTCGTGCCAAGGCCGCAGGCCTGAGCTACCACCGGTTTGACGGCCGGGTCGGGCTGATGGTCAATGGCGCGGGTCTGGCCATGGCCACCATGGATTTGCTCAATTTTTCCGGGCTGAAGCCGGCCAATTTTCTGGACTTGGGCGGGGGCGCAGGACAACAGGCCATGGATACGGCCATGGATATTTTACTGGGAGACGAACAGGTGGAGGTGGTATTGATCAACCTGTTCGGAGGGATACTGTCTTGCGAAAAAGTTGCCGCGTCTTTGAAAGCAACCTTGGCCGGCAAGATCCCGGGCAAACCGATTGTCGTCCGTCTATCCGGGCATGGGGCTGAGGCAGGAAGTGTTTTACTGGCTGATATACCCGGTTCTTATGTGCATCTCGCTGACGATTTGTCCCAGGCCTTGAAAATTCTCCAACGGATTGTTCAGCCGGAATCTGTCGGACCTTCTTTGTCAGGTGATCTTGGCCTTGGTATGCAGGATGCGCCGCAACCACGTCATGGCAGAGGCAAGGGCAGATGCCTGAACCTGAAGGTCCAGCCTTTCGGACTGAACCGTTCATCGCATGTGCTGATTCAGGGTTTGACTGGCCGGGAAGGCCAGCGTCACGCCCGATTGATGATGGAATACGGGGTGCGGGTGGTGGCCGGGGTGACGCCGTTCAAGGGCGGTCAGCAAGTCATGGATTTGCCGGTTTACTCCAGTGTGGCCCAAGCCGCGCATCGCCATAAAATAGACGCGAGCATTCTTTTCGTGCCCGCTGCTGTTGCGCCGGACGCGATTTTGGAAGCGGTTCATGCGGGTATCCCTTGGGTGGTATGCATTACCGAGGGCATTCCACAGATGGAGATGTTGCGGGTTCTGGAGCAGATCAAGGATTCTGACAGCAGAGTGATCGGACCGAATACGCCGGGGTTGATCGTTCCCGGTGAAATCAAGATCGGGATTATGCCGGGGCAAATTTTTTCGCCCGGGCCCGTGGCCGTGTTGTCGCGCAGCGGCACGCTGACCTATGAAACCGTGGACCGTTTGCGAAGCGCGGGAATCGGTCAATCCGTATGCATCGGCGTGGGTGGAGATCCTTACGTCGGGCTGGGTCTGAAGGAGTGTGGAGAATTGGTGATTGCGGATCCGCGGACCGAGGCCCTGCTCATTCTCGGAGAGATCGGCGGCCAAGCCGAGGAAGAGTTGTCCGAGCATCTCCGGGATCTGGGATGGGGCGGGCCGATTCTGGCTTTCATTGCCGGCCGGACAGCGCCGGTGGGCAAGCGTCTTGGCCATGCCGGAGCCATTCTGGAAAAGGAAGAAGGAGGCATTGAGGAAAAGCTGAAACGCTTGCGCGGCGCTGGCGTGACCCTCTGTCCGGACCTGGATTCCATCGCCCGGTTGACGGCCCAAGGCTTGTCAAGGCGTTGAATGATGTTTGCACAGGACAGAGTAGGTTTTTATTCAAGGGAATGCCTTGCCAGCGCTCGCGAGGACCGTGAAGCATGAAAACTACTCCATGAAGTCAGTTCTTTGCTTGGCCGTAGGCAGGCTCAAGGCACCCTATTGGTTCCATGCCGCCGGACATTATGCCAAACTGTTGGGGCGATTTGTGCGTTTGGAGTCGATTTCTGTGAAAGATGCCCCCGGACATCTGCCGCCCGAACAAAGAAGCGAGGTGGAGGGCCGGAATTTGATGGCCAAAATGGGGCCCAAAGATTTGATTCTTGGGCTGGATGCGCAGGGTCTGAGACATACCTCCGAAGAGTTCGCCGCAGCTCTGAAAACATGGCTGGAGGAGCCGGTGTATCGCCCCTGCTTTGTGTTGGGTGGTGCTTTCGGGTTGAGTCAAGAAGTGCTAAGACGTTGCGACAGGCTGATCAGCCTGGGTCCCATGACCCTGCCTCACGAACTGGCCCGGGTGGTGCTTTTCGAACAGCTTTTCAGGGCCATGAGTATTCTGCGCGGTACGGGCTATCATCATTAAGGAGCAGATGTCGCGTTGCATCTTGTTTCCAATGCTTTTTACTCCTGTCGTGTTTCCGCCGGCGCCCCCAGTTCGCGAATGACCTTGATATAGCCCTGACGAACAGCGTCAAGGTAGGCGGGCTCCATGTTTCCGGCCCAGGTTTCCACTTCCAGGAAGCGTTTGGGTACGCGGGACTTTTCCGGTTCAAAGCCCGTGGCCAGGCGCGTGCGCCAGCGCAGGCGCTGCATGTCCTCGGAGGCTTGATCCATATTCGCGGCCAAGTCCGGCAGGCCCACGCAGGCCAAGCATTCGGCGAGCAGTTCCTTTTTGTACACTCCGCGTGCGAACAGGCAGGCGACAAGGGAGGTAAGAAGCACGCGTTCGCGCTCATCCTCCACCATGAAGGCCACGGCTTTGTCCGGATTCTTGTCATGGTGTTTTTGGTCGTAGCCGTAGGCGCCGGTATCCAGATGGGAATGACGAAAGGACAGGGATTGAGAGGCAAAGAACGTTTCTCCCGTAGCGTAGCCGGCCATTTCCTGCCCCAGTACGCAGGCGAAGTCTTCGCCGCCGTACTTGCCTGCCGCATGCATGCTTCCCTGAGCCAAATCGCGGTAGAATTCATTTTTGGCGTGGCCCAGGCACCAGACAGCCTCCTTGTATGCCTGGAGGTTGCCGAAAGCCAAATCGTATTCCACCTGTTCCATGGAGAGCAGCCCCTTTTGGAACGCTTCGGTGGCCCAAGCCAGGGCCACACCCGTGCTCATCGCATCGAGTCCCTGTTTTTCAACTTCATCCATCAGGGCCAGGGCGCTTGAAGCGTCCATGAGGCCAACCATGGACCCCAAAGAGAAAATCGTTTCAAAATCGTAGGATACTTGACGGATCTGAAAACGGTGTTCGTCCTGGAATTGCTCTCGCAACATGCCCACATGAATGCATCCAACGGGGCAGCCGGAGCAGGCGGCATTGCGGATGAGCAGATCGGCGCCAAATTTTTCTCCGGAAAGGCCTTCCGCGTCCGGGTCGCTGGTTTGCTGGAGATTGCGGATGGGCAGGGATTTCAGCGCATTGAGCGGTGCGATGTTCACGGGGGTGCCCAGATCGTGGTACTTGCTCATCATTTCTGTCGCGGTCATGTCCTTGTAGACTTTTTTAAAGAGCTTGCCATAGACTTTGGAGTCTGTACCAGGCAATTCCATGTCCCCGTCGCCCGAAACAACAATGGCCTTGACGTTCTTTACGCCCATGACCGATCCGGAGCCCAGCCGACCGAAGTGGCGGAAGGTGTCCACGTTGATGCAGGCATAGGCGGAAAGCGTTTCGCCGGCCGGACCGATGCGCAGGATACTGCGGTGGCCCGAACCACTGGGAAAGGCGCGACGGATGACGCGCCCAGCGGTGAAGACGTTGGCGCCCCAAAGATAGTTGGCATCCTTGGTCTCGATGATCCTGGATCCGATATGCACGGCCACGGGCAGGCGGGCCCGGCCTCGAAGCACGATGGCGTCGTAACCTGCAAAGCGCATGGCCAGAGCCAAGCGGCCCCCGGCGTGGGATTCGGCATATTGGTCGTGGTAAGGGGATTTGAATCCGGCCACGGTCTTGGACATCAGCGGGAAATAGCCGGTGAGGCAGCCGATGGCGAAAATTAACGGCTGGTCCGGATGAGACCAGGGTTCTCCGGGCAGGCCGAATTGCTCGAACAGAGCCGCGGCCAGGCCGCTGCCGCCGATGTGCTTGTTTTTGTCGCCAAAAGTGACGATCTCGCTTTTGCCCCTGTGCAGGTGGATGATACAGACGCGGAATGCGGCATCAGACATCACAGGTCCCTCCCACGCAGACATGTTCGGGTTTTTCGCGCAGTTCAAGGCAATCGTGAGGGCAGAATTCCACGCATTGTCCGCAATGAATGCATACATGAGGCTGACCGGCTTGGTCGAGATAAACGGCATCCACGGGGCAGGCCTCGGCGCACAGACCGCAACGGATGCACTGCCGCATCTTGACGATCACCCCGCCGCCCTTGCGCTGGGAAAAGGCTCCAGTGGGACAGGCCAGGGCGCAGGCTGCGGGCTCGCAAGCCAGGCAGAGCCGAGCTTCAAAGCCGGTGGTAAGGCCCCCGCTGGATCTGATTCGAATCCCGGACGCGAGCCAGGAAAATTTTTTGTGCACGAGGCGGGCGCAGGCCAGGGAACATGAATGGCAGCCGATACAGCGATCCATGCGCGTTGCGCGCAAAATTTTCATCGTCTTCCTCGATATCCTTGGAGAAGTGTGGATCCCGCTGGTTGGGCGCGGGTCGGAAGGCAAGAATATTTGCATAAAAAGAGTCAGCTGTCGAATTTGCTGTCATGGACATGCATGTAGCATTGACATGTCTTTGACAGTTCGTTGACATCCAAAAGGAAAAAGGCAAGTTTCATGAAAATATCTGGAGGGTTGCCATGTCGCGATGGCTGCGGATTTTTTTTCCTTTGCTCCCTTTTTTTCTGATATTCGAGTTCTCCCCGGCGTCGGGGAGCGACCGCGTCTTTGTGAGCCTTTCGCAAGAGGAACGGGCTTGGCTCATGGCCAATCCATTCAAACAAATTCTTTGGTACAACGAAAAATGGTCGTGGTCCCTTTTAAATGACAAGGTTTTCAGGACGTGTTTTGAGCAATTCGTTCATATTCCAGACGTGGTCGGTAAGCCCAGCTGACATGAAGGGAGTAGTAGGGCGTCCATGACGTTTC
>DSBL01000142.1 GCA_011049455.1 Desulfonatronum sp.
ACCTGAACGGATCTGGGCCTGAACGTCTCCGGGGAAGACCTCGATGATGCGATCAATGGTTTTCGCCGCGGAAATGGTATGCAGGGTGGAAAACACCAAGTGCCCTGTTTCCGCTGCTTCAATGGCCAGTTCAATGGTCTCCAGATCCCGCATTTCCCCGACCAGGATGATATCCGGATCCTCGCGCAGGGCGCCGCGCAGGGCGGCCTTGAAGCTTTTCGTGTCCTTGGCCACTTCACGTTGGTTGATCAGGCAGTTGACCGGATCATGAACGAATTCAATGGGATCCTCGATGGTCAAAATGTGGTCCTTGCGCTGTTTGTTGGCGTAATCAACGATCGCAGCCAGTGTCGTGGATTTTCCGCTGCCCGTGGGACCGGTGATCAGTACCAGGCCCTTGGGCAGCATGGCCAGATTTTTGAACAACGGAGGGAGACTGAGTTCGTCAATGGTCAAAATTTTTTGAGGGATTTCGCGAAAAACAGCCGCTGATCCACGCCGCTGCAGAAAGAAATTCACACGGTAGCGTGCCAACTGCGGAATTTCATAGGAAAAATCCACATCCCCGTTTTCCTCGAACTCCTTGACCTTTTGTTCCGGGGTGATTTCATAGAGCATTTTTTTCAATTCTTCGTGTTCCAGGACTTTATATTTGACCCGTTGCAGGTCTCCATGGAGACGAATGATCGGCTGCGAGCCGGAGGAAAGATGCAGATCAGAGGCTCCCAATTCGTGCATCATCCGGAAAAAGGCGTCTATTTGAGCCATGATGTTCTCCCCGCGCAGAGGACAGATTGATTCGGCTGGCGATGCCCGGTGAAAAATCAGGCCGCCTTGTCGGAGTGATCAATTTCCCGGAAAAAATGGTAAATATATTTTGCACCGGAAAAGACAGTAAGCGCCAAGGCGACAAGGAGCAGTCCCTGGCCGATGGGTTGGGGATCCAGGCCCCACCATGGATAATGCAGAATCAGCGGACACAGGGCCACCACCTGGAGGATGGCTTTTAGTTTGCCGAAACTGTCGGCGGCCAAGACGTATCCCTGGTCCGCGGCAATGGCACGCAATCCGGTTACGGTGATCTCTCGCCCGATGATGATAATAGCAATCCAGGCCTGGACCCAGCCAAGGGCCACGAGCATGATCAACACGGAACTGATGAGCAACTTGTCCGCCAGGGGGTCCAGAAATTTTCCGAGATTGGAAATCAGGTTCCAGCGCCTGGCGATGAATCCGTCAGCCAAATCTGTCAAGGCCACGAGAATGAAGCCGATCATGGTCAGGGCATTGAGGATCTTGCCTGGAAAATGAAGCAGAAGCACCAGAACGGGGACGGCAAGAATGCGGATCAAGGTAACTTTATTGGCTGAATTGAGCATAGGACATTATTTTCTGGCGGATCTTCGCCGATCGTAGTTGGCCGTAACCCGGCGAACATAGTCCCTGGTTTCCTGGTAGGGCGGGATGCCCTTGTACCGCTCGACCGCTGCTGGACCGGCATTGTAGGCCGCCAGAGCCAGGGAAAGATCGGGAAAGCGGTTGATCAGCATCTTCAGATAGCGAATACCTGCTTCGATATTGTTTTGGGCGTCAAACGGGGTGGTAAGTCCGAGATCCCGCTGGGTCTCGGGCATGATCTGCATCAATCCTTGGGCGCCAGCCTTGGAAACCGCGTTATTGTTGAATCCCGACTCCACCTCGATCACCGCCAGCACCAAATGCGGGTCAATGTCGTGCAGCTTGCTGTATTCAGAGACATGGCGGTTGATGGAGGCCTTATCAGCCGAGTCGATTTGATCACGCAGAAAGAGAAAAGGACGATAGCGGGAGGAGCTGGGAGTATCGGTGAAATGAAATACTCCCTGTTCATCGCGGTAGAAATAGATGGTGTCGGCAAGGCAGGAAGAGATTGTGCTTTCGAAAAAAAAGGCAAACAGGCTGACCACCAGGGCGACAGAAGCCTTCATGATCCACGCGTGTAGCAGGCAACAGAGGGCATCGCGGCGATGGATTACGGGGATGGTCATGGTTTGATCCATTGCGGCCGCGTATCAGCCCGGACGCTCCGGGTCTGTGTGGGTCACTGATATTGCTTCCAGGCTGTCTTCCGAAGCCCTGATCACGGATTCCGCTAATTCCAGCAGAGCCTGTTTTGCGGGAGTGTCTTCCTCAAGCATGACCACGGGTTTGCCTAGGTCCCCGGCAACCACGGCCGTTGGGTCCAAGGGAATGGCCCCCAGGAATTCCAAGCCATATTTTTCCGCCAGATCCTTGCCTCCGCCTGTTTTAAACAGCTCAATGCGTTTGGAGCAGTACGGGCAGATCAACCCGCTCATGTTTTCCACGAGGCCCAGAATGTTCGCATGGGCGTATTGCAGGAAGTTGATCGCCTTGCGGACATCGGCCAGGGAAACCTCCTGGGGAGTGGTGACCACGATGCTCAAGGCTTCCGGGATGGTCTTGAGCACGGTCATGGGTTCATCTCCCGTGCCTGGAGGAGAATCGATCAGCAGATAGTCCAGCCGCCCCCAGTCCACATCCGCAATGAACTGCCGGATGGCCGAGGTTTTCATTGGACCGCGCCACAGCACGGCCTGGTCAGGATCCTTGAGAAGGGACTCCATGGAAACCACATACAGACGGTCATTATATTTTTTCGGGGTAAGCAACGAGCCGCGTGTCACTTCCAGTCCTCCGGACAGTCCCAAAAGATGCGGCACGCTGGGGCCGTGAATATCGACGTCCAAAAGACCGACGCGAAAGCCTTTTAAGGCCAGGGCCGCGGCAAGGTTGACGGCGATGGAGCTTTTACCGACCCCGCCTTTGCCGCTCATGACGAACAGTTTGAAACGGATGTTCTTGAGGGTGGAATGAATCAGCTGGTCCTGAACGGCCGCAGCGGCGGATTTGTCCTCGCTTTTTTTCGTGGAACAGGTGCCGCATTGGGTTTGGGTAGTGGCGGTGTCGTTAGTCATTTTTCGGTATTACTCCTTCAATCCCAAGTGATGAACGCTTTACCAGCCGTGGGTTCCGATCAGGTCGACGAACATGACCGGCCCGAGGCTGCTTTTTTTGACCTTGCCGTCCTGTTTCACGAGGCGGACGAGTTCCTGAGCCCGTTGTCTGGTGCCTAAAGGAATGATCAAGATGCCTGGATCATCCAGTTGTTTCAGCAGGGGGTCGGGGACATCAGGGCCGCCGGCCGTGACCATGATTCTTTGAAACGGCGCTTCCTCAGGCCAGCCCAGGGTGCCGTCGTCCAATTTCAAATGCACCGTGAAATATCGCATCCGTGTCAATCGTGAAAAGGCCGCAGAGTACAACGGCTGCAAACGTTCTACAGAATACACCTCGGCTCCCAGTTCGGCAAGGACTGCGGCCTGATAGCCGGAGCCCGTGCCGATTTCCAAAATGCGCATCCCGGGTCGGACTTCCAGCATGGAAGTCATCAAAGCGACGATGTATGGTTGAGAAATGGTTTGTCCATGGCCTATGGGTAGGGGATGGTCCTCGTAGGCCTGGGCGCGCAAAGCTTCTTCCACGAAGAGATGGCGCGGCACCTTGCGCATGGCCGCAAGAACAGCCGGGTCCGTGATGTCCCGGGCTTCGAGCTGTTCTCTGACCATGCGTTCCCGGCTGCGTTTGGGGTCAATATCCAATCTTGCTTCTCCATCGAAACAACGGTTAACCAGTGATGGTTTTATTCGCGTGGACGCGGAAGAGGGAACGGCAAGGGCGAAACCAAAAGGCCGAGCTCATCCCCTAAACATTGACCGATTTGTTCGCATTTGCAAACGTGTGATGTGTGGATTCCCACAAGAAGATTTTTTGAAAACAAATTTTTTGGGGCAAGTCAATGGACAAGAAAGAACCTGATGGTCCAAGAAGCAATGAGCCCCGGCACGCTCCTTGGAGCGTGCCGGGGCTCAAGTTTGGATTTTTCCGCTCTTCCAAGAAGCTGCAAGAGCTATTGGAGAGATTGCAGCCCCTTGATCACGGTTTCCAGCGGTGGACGAATGTTGATGTCTTCCACATGAATAAAGCGGATCACACCTTGTTTGTCAATGAAGATCAGGGCCCGTTCAGTGGTGCCGTCAGAGCGGAGTAGTCCGTAGGATGCTGCTGTCTGCCCATGGGGCCAGAAATCAGAGAGTACCGGGAACCATAATCCCTCCATGGCCAAAACCCATGAATGGAGCGTGGGCACGTTGTCCACGGTGATGCCCAGGATGATGGTGTCGTGTTCATCAAAGACGTCCTGCAGGATGTTGTATCCCGGCCATTGGTCGGAACAGACCGGCGTCCAGGCGGCGGGAACAAAGGAGAGCATGATGTTCTTGCTGCCCATGAAGTCTTGCAGGCCGACAATTTTCCCGGCGATGGAGGGCAGGGTAAAGTCCGGGGCCTTGTCCCCGACCTGAACGGCAAGAGTGCTGTCTATGGGTTTAAGTTCTCCAGTGGCATAGATTTGATCCTTGAATTCAGCCGCAACAACCTGGGGAATCTGAAGAATCATGGAGATCAACAGGATAAAGGCCAGGAACAAGGTGATTATTGATATTCTTGGTTGCTTCATCGGCTAACTCCTTTCGTGTGAAAGCTGATCGATTATTTGATGTCAACGGCTTTGAGAATTGTTTTCAGAAAACTCTCCGCGGAGTCAAAGCCGCCGAGATGGGAGAGACGAACAGTGTATTCCCCAGAGGAAGTGGGAACAAGGGCAAGAAAATAGGGAGTTCCCGCGCCGCCAAAAATTTTGTGCAAGACATAATCGGGATCAGGAACAAGCGGGAAGGGAGTTGCGTATTTATCAGCGAACACCCGCACTTCCAGTTCGGAATTCCCGGCTCCAATTCCGAACAGCTTGATTTTGTCGTTCAGCCCCTTGGACTGGATCAACGCGAATATTTCATTGACCTGGGGAGCTTCTCTCTGACAAATCGGGCAGTACATGCTGAAAATTTCAATGACCAGGGCTTTGTCGCCAAGATCAGATAACGTGAAGGTCTGCACGTCGGGCTTAAGGCCGAGGTATTGGACATGCGCGGGGTCTTCGGGAGCAGGCAGTTCCATTTGAGGCAGGACATCCCCCGGAGAAAACGGACCGTCTTGAGCCAGGGCCGGAGCCGATGCCACCAGCAGCGTGAGACACGAAATGATCGACAGGAAACGGATCATGAGGATTCTCCTTGCGTTAAGATAACAGGACGTGGAAGTTGTCTTGGGAACGGGAGTCTAGGAATCAGATTACAATTAAGAATTATTCTTACTGCAGAGTATAGCTTTTGTCAAGAAAAATGCAAGGAGCAAATGAACTGTCCGGTCTTGTAGCTGATGAATTGTCCGGAAAAGTCTTCCGAAGACAAACAAAGGAAAAAGGGACAAGAAATGATTGCTGGCCGGATGGAATTATCGACAAGGCCGACAGCATGCCTCTGGAGGAAGGACGGGATTGCAGTCCCTGATCCGTTGAACATAGGGCAGATGTGTGGGCGCATAGCAGGGCTGGCGGCAGGGGTGACGCCGGAAAGGGACTGCTACAACATCGCGAGGGCAGGTTTCCCGGATTAGAGGACGTGGCGAGCAGGTTGGAACCGTGTAGCAACATGATGCCAGCCCGAAACCCAGGGTCGCGAGAAGTGTTGCGACAATCAAACCTTTCATAAGAACCTCCAAATTATTGGCCTGTTCCATGGAACAGTTCCCGTTGCGTTTGCATGTCCCACGCCGCTCCGGCAAGCTGACGCTCTGTCTTGAAGCGTTCCAGGGCGGTCCGGGAATTCTTGCCCCAGATTCCATCAACCTTGTCTTTGTAGAACTGCAGTTCCGCCAGGCGGGTCTGAATGATCCTCGCGGCCAGGGAATTTTTGGGGTCCAGAAGCACCGCGCCCCGCCCCAGCGGTCCTGACAGCACTTTTTGACCGGCCTGGGGCCGACCGGTCTGCGCCTTGGAAGGGTTTTTGTGCACCAACGCATGGAGATCCGGAGACATTTTCAGCGTCAGGTCATGGGTGGAGAGCATGGCTCCATCCAAGGCGCTGAGCAGCCTGGCCGTGACGATAACGGAATCGTCCAGCACGGTGTACGTGCCCGCGATGACGGCTTGGGCCTCATTGCTGTTGCGAATGTCTTCCAGGTTCCTGGACAAAACGATTTCTCCGGCGTTTTCACTGATGATCATGGAATTTTGCCGGAGTTTGAGTTCCACGACTCGATACCCGTGCTGACTCATACGCGAGGCCACCTGTTCGCCCAACAGCCTTCCAAAAGTACTGGACGTCTGCAGGTCGTCAATGTCCACGAAGCTGGTGAACAGAATCGGTTTGGTCCTGTTCAGGGGCTGCGCCAGATTGTCCTCCAAGGCGTCGGCAATAAAGTAGGCGATGCCTTGAAAGCCGAGTGTATGCCGATGTTGATTGACTCCGTGAAAAAGGTGATCGGCCAGGACTGGTGACGGAGTGCAAACGCACAGACCCATTCCAAGAGCTGTCCATGCGGCGAGCAACAATACGTGAAAATTTTTCATGCCCATTTTCCCCTTTATCGGTCCACCAATTGATAATTGACCACCCCTGGGGCCTGCGGCAGGGCGTATTGCCTGTATTGCCACCAGTCCGCGTCATTGATGTAATATATGGAGGAGTCGCGCATCAAGTATGTGTCGCCATAAAGCAGAGTGGAGGTGATCATCACTTCGACGCGAGGCAAAAAATACGTGTAGACTCCTGCATCCACGTTCATTTCCGCGGCCTGGAGAATGAGTTCGTTTTCCCAAGCGCTTTGCGCATCCAGGTCAATAAAGCCGTGAGGCTGCAAATATAAGTAAACATCCGGGGCAAGAGCCTTGTAAAGCCCCCTGCCGGTCCTGGTTATTCTGTCGGCGTGGCGGATCATGTCCAGGTCAAAGCTTAAAATCAGGGCATCTTCAAACGTGTTGGATACAATAATGTTTTTTCCAACGAGGCGGGTGATCAACAGGGTATGAAAGGATTTGGCAAAGGGAGTGCTTCCGGATGGTGCGACGTATACCGGAAATTGGCGCTCCACAACCCTTTTCTCCAGCACTTCATGAACCTTGCGGGCAATATCTTCGGCCAAAACTTCCCAGTGCCCCATGGCCTGCATTTTCTGTTGCGTGGCCAAGGGATAGGCTGTGGGCACTGGAACCTGCGCAAGGGTGGGCCGCGGAATGTATTCGACTTTTGGGCTGGGACGCGAACAACCGGCGCATAGCGCTAAGCCCAGCACGAGATGGAGTGCGAGTATTGTTTTGATCATCGGAAGGTCATCCCAGGTTTTTTGGTTTGAAAATTGCTAGCATTCTTTCATAATGTGGAAATAAATGCATCCCCTGTTGATAAACGTTGCATGTCGGAAGAATCCTTATGTACTGATCGGCAGGTTCGGCAAAAAACTTTAGGGAGAAGGAGCGTCCATGAAAATAGTACAATTCATTCTGATGGCCTGCATGATCGTTGTCCAAGGCGGCTGTTCGTGGTTAAAAAATAATGATCATTCTCCGTTAGCCTACAAACCTTCGACCGATTTGATTTCCACGCATTATTCCGTTGCGGATGAATTGCAAACCGCAATGTGCCTGCCAGAACTGCGCGAGTATCCGTTGCTGATGTCCACTTTCGTTGCCCTGGAAGATTTGGATCAGAGCAGCCCCTTGGGCCGCCTGATTCCGCAGCAGATCGGTTCGAGATTTGCGCAGCACGGCATTCAGGTGGTGGATGTCCGTTTGCGCACCAAGACCCTTTTGATTCGCAACCATCAGGGGGAATTCGCCCTTTCCAGAGAGCTGCAGAATATCAACCAGGGCGTGAACGCCTATGCCGTGCTTACAGGGACGTACAGCGTGGTTTACGGGAAAGTGTATGTCAACGCCATGATCCTGCGAGCCGCGGACGGAGCCGTTTTGGCGGCGCTGGATTACACCCTGCCGGTGGATCGCAGGGCCTTGCTGCCGGACGCTGCCCCGGACAAATCCTTTGATGCTTCAACCCCCTTGACCCCAGCCCAGCTGCCTGATCCTCATCAAGGCCTGATCGACCCTTCGGTTTTTACCAGACTCTGAACCAAAATACGAACTCTGAAAAGCCAGCCACGTTTTCCGCAGCATACTTCAGTTCGAGATATCCTTCCACGTTGCTCAGCGTTGCCAGGAAAAAGCAGCCGTTTGAGGGCTGCTTTTTCCTGGCAGTGTTGATTCATGAGCAGGGCGTCTCCACTCTCATCAATTTTGTGCATTCTCAAAAATCGTGGGCGGTGCCTCCTGCGGCATGCCGGCGCGTAACACGGCCTGGATATTCGTCCGGATATGGTTGCAGGAAAGCCGATTCAAGGGTAATGGCTTTCCGGAATCATTCGATCCCGCAAAGACATCAATCGTGTTTTTTTGGGGATTATCATCAAGGTGTTAATGGAGCACGCATGACCCAAATCAAGAATAGCGGAGCACCCTGGTCCAGAAGCTGGGCCGTTGTTTTGGCAGGAGGGTCCGGAACCAGGCTTTGGCCCATGTCCAGATCGCTTTTGCCCAAGCAGCTTTTGGCCCTGAACGGCGAAAAAACCCTGCTGCAGCAAACCGTCGAGCGTCTTTTGGGCAAGCTTGCCCCGGAGCGAATCATCACCGTGACCAATGACGAGCATTTTTTTGAAGTCTGCTCTCAGCTGGCCCGGATCAATCCGCACCTGCAAGGTCAGGTGCTCAAGGAACCCATGGGCAAAAATACGCTTCCAGCGATCATGCTCGGGCTGGACAAGGTGATGCAGCGTGAAGACCAGCCGCTGGTCGGCGTCTTTCCCTCGGACCACATGATCAGCGGACAAGAAGACTTTGAAAAAAACTGGGAGCAAGCCCTGTTGCTGGCTGATCAGGGCTGGTTTGTGACTTTCGGAATTCCCCCGCGTGCTCCGGAAACCGGATTCGGCTACATTGCCAAGGCCGAAGAGCTGTTTCCCGGCTCGCATCAAGTGGCCGGGTTTGTGGAAAAACCGCCCCTGGCCCAGGCCCGGGAATTTGTTGCCGCCGGGACGCATTTCTGGAACAGCGGCATGTTTGTCGTGCCCGGGGCCTCCTTTTTAGAAGCAGTGGAGCAATTTCAACCCGAATTGTGGTCATGGTGGGGAAAACGGACAGATACGCCGCTTGTAAAAGGGTACGCGTCCATTCCGGATATTTCCGTGGATTACGGCATCATGGAGCGGGCCGAGCATCTGGCAGTGGTGCGGGCGGGATTCCAGTGGGATGATTTGGGAAGCTGGGAAGCCATGTTTCGGATGGGAGTCAAGGATGATTCCGGCTCTGTCCTGCGCGGAGACGTGCTGGCTCTGGATTGCAAAAAAAGTCTGCTATATTCTAACGGGAGCAAGCTGGCCGCGGTGGGGCTGGAGAACATGGCGGTTGTCCAAACCAGGGATGCCACCTTGGTCTGTCCGCTGGATCAGGTGCAGCGGGTCAAAGATGTGGTGCAGCGGCTCAAGGCTGAGAATTCTTCTCTTGTGGAGGCCCATGTCACGGTCCGAAGACCCTGGGGAAGCTACACCGTGCTGGAAGAAGGGCAATTCTACAAAATCAAGCGGATCACGGTTCATCCTGGCGCCCGCTTGAGTCTGCAGATGCATCATCACCGCAGTGAGCATTGGGTGGTCATCAAGGGTACGGCCATGGTTCAGGTGGATGAGCGGGAGATGATCGTCGTGGAAAATCAATCCGTGGACATCCCCAAGGCCTCCAAACATCGACTGTCCAACCCCGGCCGGGTGCCTGTGGAGATCATTGAGATCCAGAGCGGTCCCTACCTGGAAGAAGACGATATCGTTCGTTTTGATGATGTTTACGGACGAAGCGCCGCCGACAAAGCCGCAGAAGCGTAGACCGCCCTGGTACAGCACGGTAGCGGGAGAAGGGAAAGACATGGCTTAGTCATTGAATTTAATCGGTTATTGGTTTTACATGGTTCGTGAATTTTTTCATTTACCCTTGACAGGTGTTTGCCCTGTTGCATAGGGTGCTTTAAATTTATGGTGCGAAATGCGGGTTGTGGATCTTTTCAACATCAACATTACAGCATGCGAGGCAACATGATGGAAGAAAAGAAAGAGGGGCCGAGCAAAGGTGCGGTTGTCGTGCCTTTTTTGGTGGGGTTCGTGGCTGCGATTGCGTTTGGTTGGTGGGGGTTCCCCCAGCTTCTGTACAGCAGCAAAAGCCAGCCGCTCAACTTTACGCACCTCAATCATGTCCAGGATTACGGCATTGACTGTGAAGACTGTCACTATTTCCGTCCGGACGGATCATATGCGGGTCTGCCCAGCAATGAGAAGTGCGCCGAATGTCATTCAATGGCCATGACCAGTGATCCCGACGAAATCAAGTTTGTGGAGGAGTATTACGAAAAAGGCGTTGAGGTTCCATGGCTGGTCTATCAGTATCAGCCGGACAACGTTTCCTTTTCCCACGCGGCCCACAAGGATGAGGACTGCACCGCCTGTCACCCGGATGTGGGCAGCACGAACGAGTTGCCGCCTTACTATGAAAATCGGCTGACCAAGTACAGCAAGGAAACCATGAAGATGAAGGAATGCGAGCGTTGCCACGCCAAGGAAGGGGCCAGCAACGCCTGTCAGGTCTGTCATAAATAAGAAGGGGTGATACAATGGCACTTGATCGGAGAAGCTTTCTCACTTTTGTTGCCGGGGGTGCTGTGGGGACCCTGTTCACCCCGGTTATTTGGAAGTCCATAGACGACACGGCCATCTGGACCCAGAATTGGTCCTGGATTCCGCGACTGGAGCACGGCCCGAAAGCCTACGCCGCGACAACCTGCAAACTGTGCCCGGCCGGATGCGGATTGAACATCCGGACCGCCGGTGATCGTCCGGTGGTTGCCGAGGGACGTACTGATCATCCTTTGAGCCAAGGAGGCATTTGTCCCCTGGGCGCGGCTGCCGTGCAAATGCTTTACAGCCCCGCGCGGATCAAAGGCCCCATGAAAAAGCAGGCTGACGGAACGCATCAGCTTGTTTCCTGGGAAGAGGCAGAAGCCTTGCTTCTGGAAAAATTGAACGAGGCCAAGGGCCAGGGCGGCAATGTCGCCTGCATCAGCGGCGACGAGAATTCGACCATGAATGAAGTGCTTTCCGGCCTGCTTGCGCAAATGGATTCCAACCGTTTTTTTCTCATGCCCGGTGAATCCTTGACTGCTTCCAAGGCTTTTGGTTCGTGGTTGAAGCAGGGTGTGTTGGGATATGACCTGGAAAACGCGGACCTCGTCATGGCCTTTGGCGCGGATCTGCTGGACAGCTGGGGAACGGCGGTTCGCAATAAAAAGGCCTTTGGCGCTGCCCACCCCATTGGAGAGCAGGCCACAACGGAATATGTTTATGTCGGGCCGATGCAGAACACCACTGGCGCGGTCGCGGACAAATGGGTTTCGGTTGCACCTGGCCTTGAAGGCGTTTTGGCCTTGGGCATCGCCTACCATCTGCTGCAAAGCGGGATGATCGTGCCGGAGGCTTTGGATTTTTCCTCTTACCGTTCTTTTGTTTTGAGCCGTTACACTCCAGAGTACGTATCCAAGGTCACTGGCTTGTCCTCTGAACAGGTGGCTGAGCTGGCCGTGAAACTACGCCGGGCCAACCGACCCGTGGTTGTCCCTGGATCGGCCATCAGCCAGGGCAATGGCGTATTTTCGCTTGCCGCGGTCATGAGCCTGAATTTCCTGCTTCATCCCGTGAATTCTCCGGGCGGGATTTTCGTGCTGCCTGATCTGCCCACGGTGGTTTCCGAAGCCATGGAACCTTCTATAATTCGTGGAAACGATCTGGTTTCCTTTGTCCAGAAGATTACAGCAGGAAAAACGGATCGTCCTTCGGTCTTTTTGGTGTATGAAGCCAATCCCGTGCATGGCCTGCCGCAGGCCGAGGCCATGTCCAAGGTTTTTGATGACACGTTTCTGGCAAGCTTTAGCACCTTTTATGATGAAACAGCTGCCAGGGCTGACCTGATCCTCCCCACGCCGTACTTTCTGGAACGGTGGGATGACGTGCAAACGCCCCATGGCGCAGGATTTGTTTCCTACAGCGTGACCCGGCCGGTGATTAAGCCGCTTTTTGATGTCAAGCCTGCAGGCGATGTCGTGCTGGGTGTGGCCGAAAAACTCGGCCTTGATCTTGGTTTTTCGTCCTTTGAAAAGGTCTTGGAGGCCAAGACCGCCGCCTTGGCGGAAATGGATGGTTTCCTGACGGACAAGGTTCAACCCTGGCAGGTTCGCACGGGAGCATCTCCTGCGCCGGCCGCGGGCAATCAGTGGCGGAACATTTCCCGGGGGGCGGTTTGGACCACGGCCGTGACGCCTTTTGTCCCTGCCGTTCTCTTGGCGGCAAGAGAGCTGTCCCAGGCAGCGCCGCCCGACGTTGACGACTGGGCCTATCCTGTACGGCTCGCGTCCATAACCAGCCGGGCACACGGTTCCAGGCACATTGCGATTCCTCCTTTTTGCCTGCCGCTGCTTGGCGAAGAGGAATTGCAGGGTAAAACGTTTTATGTGCGAATGAATTCCACAACGGCCCGGAATTATGGTTTGAAGGCCAATGACCGGGTCAAGCTGGTCGGGCCCGGCGGCGAGTGCGTGGCCCGGGTGCGCATCTTTGAGGGCGTGGGTCTGAATGTGGTTGCCGCTCCTTTGGGGTTCGGGCACACGGCCTGGGATGAGTTCAGCCGAGGCAAGGGAGACAACATTTACAATGTATTGACCGTGCGTACCGAACCCGGAAGCGATTTGTCCGTCTGGGCCGATTCCCGCGTACGCATTGCCAAAGCCTACTAAAGGAAGGTTGCGACATGGTCCTGTATCTCAAGGAGTTCAAAATCAAGTGGGGGATGGTCATCGACCTGGACAAGTGCACCGGTTGCGGGGCCTGCATGGTGGCCTGCCAGGCAGAGAATAATATCGCCCCCGTGGTCGACGCCTCTGATAAACGTCGCAGCATGACATGGCTGCTGGTTTATCAACTCTCCAATCAGAAACTGTACCCGGATCATGATGTGGCCTATCTGCCCCGGCCATGCCAGCAGTGCGGCCATCCCAATTGTGTTCCGGTCTGTCCGGTCATTGCCACGGACAAGAACGAGGAGGGCGGCATTGTCAGCCAGGTCAACGCCCGCTGCATCGGGTGCCGGTACTGCATTGCCGCGTGCCCGTATCATGCCCGGTATTTCAACTGGCATGATCCGGTATGGCCCGAGGGCATGGAAAAGACGCTGACTCCGGACGTGTCCACACGTCCCCGGGGCGTGGTGGAAAAATGCCTGTTCTGCCACCACCGGTACATGCAGGCAAGGGACAAAGCCCGGGTGGAAGGCCGGGATCCCAATGCCCTGGCTGAGGGCGACTACATTCCGGCCTGCGTGGAGGTCTGTCCCACCGGAGCCATTGCTTTCGGCGACTTGATGAATCCGAACCACAAGGTGCACCAGCTTTCCAAAAGTCCCCACGCATTTCGCCTTCTGGAGCGTCTGGGAACCGATCCCCAGGTCTACTATCTCTCCAGGCGTGAATGGGTGCGCAGGCAGGGCGACAACATTCTGGAACATGAAACGGTCGAGGGGGTCTAGACCATGTGCGATAAAGAATTGTGGCCCGCGGGGGTCCAACGCTGTTCCTTGAAGTATTTTCTGGCGTGGCTGGTGGTTGTTTTCGCCGTTCTGGGCTGGGGCGTGTATGCCTTCTACGTGGTCTGGTCCAGTGGGTTGCACGTCACCGGGATGGACAATTATTTTGCCTTTGGCTTATACATCATCTTTGACCTGGGCGTAATCGCCCTGGGAGCGGGGGCCTTTTTCAGCGGACTGCTCTACTATCTGGTGCGGGTGGAGGGCTTGAAAAATATTATCAATCTGGCGGTGATTGTCGGATTCATCTGCTATTCCGGCGCACTGCTCATCCTGGCCCTGGAAGTCGGCCAACCGCTACGGTCCTGGTTCGGGTTCTGGCATCCCAATGTCCACTCCATGCTTACGGAAGTAATCTTCTGCATCACCTGCTACATGCTCGTGCTGACCATTGAGTTCGTGCCGTTGATCCTGGAGAACCGCAAGCTGAACAAGATCAAGCTGCTGCACCACATCGCCCACAACTTCCACGTGATCATGCCGCTGTTCGCGGGCGTTGGCGCGTTCTTGTCCTTCTTTCACCAGGGTTCCCTGGGCGGCATGTACGGAGTGCTGTTCTCTCGACCCTTTGTATTTCGTGAGGGCTTTTTCATCTGGCCTTGGACCTTCTTCCTGTTCATTCTCTCGGCCGTGGCCTCTGGACCGGCATTTACCATGCTCATCGCGACCCTGATGGAAAAGGCCACCGGCCGCAAGCTGGTGGATTTCAGCGTCAAGGCCCTGATGGGCAAGATTGCCGGGACCATGCTGGCCATCTATTTGTTCTTCAAGTATCTGGATACCTGGGGCTGGATCACGGGAATCCTGCCCAGGGCCGGCCTGACCTTTGATCAGATGTATTACCAGTTGGCTTACGGCAAGTGGTTGTTTTACGCGGAACTTGGGGTCTGCGGCCTGATTCCGGCCATCCTGTTGTTGGTGCCCAAGACCCGCAACACTCCGGGAATTTTGTACACCGCAGCGATTTTAAACTGCATCGGGATCGTCATCAACCGGTTCGTCATGACGAGCCAAGCCTTGGCGAATCCAGTAATGCCCTTTGACCGCTGGTACGTGTACGTGCCCACCTGGGCCGAATGGGCCCCGGCCCTGGCGATAATCGCCTACGGCGCGTTGGTGCTCAGCCTGTCCTACCGCTATCTGCCGGTTTTCCCACAGGAAAGGAAGCTGAATCCAGTCTGATCTTGAATTGCTGATAATTGCAAACAAAAGGCGCTCCGTCATATGACGGAGCGCCTTTTGTTTTATCCTGCGTCAAAGCGCAAAGCGTGGAACCCACGGTTACAGCTTTTCCGGCCGGAATGACCGTTTCTGAATACCACTTTATCGTTCGCCCGTAATTCGTTCCAATTTTTGTTGGTCATCCTTGAACAGTTTGTAGTTCATGGAATCCTCCAGGGCCTGCCAGCTGGCCTCGATGATGTTGTGGGACACGCCCACGGTGATCCAGCGGGACTGAGCGTCTCCGGACTCGATGAGCACCCGGACATTGGCTGCCGTGCCGGAGCGGCCGGAGAGAACGCGGACCTTGAAGTCCACCAAGCGCATTTCTTTGAGGTTGGGGTAAAAACGTTCCAAAGCCTTGCGCAGGGCATTGTCCAGGGCGTTGACCGGGCCGTGCCCTGCCGCGGCAGTATGCTCTACCACGCCGCCGACCTTGATCATCACCGTGGCTTCGGCCCAGGGTTGGGCTTGATCTTCATGGCGGGCGTCGATGACCCGGAAGCTGAGCAGGGAGAAATAGCGGCGCATCCGGCCCAAAGTCTGATTCAGAAGAAGTTCAAAGGATGCCTCGGCTGCAGCGTATTCATAGCCCGAGCTTTCACGGTTCTTAATTTCCGCAAGCAGTTCCGAAACAAAGGGATCGTCCTTTTCCAGGTGAAACCCGAACTGTCTGGCCTTGAACAGGATATTGCTCCGACCGGCCAGGTCCGAAAGCAGGATGCGCTGCTTGTTGCCCACCAGTTCCGGCTCGATATGTTCGTAGGTCCGGGGGTTGCGTGCCACGGCGCTGACATGAATGCCGCCCTTGTGCGCAAAGGCTGCCTGTCCCACGAAGGGCTGACGCAGAAAGGGCTTGAGGTTGGCGATTTCCGAGACATAGTGGGCCGTGGAGGTCAACAGGGACAAATGCCCGTCAGGCAGACAGACGCGGTCCATTTTCAGTTCCAAATTGGGGATGACGGAACAGAGATTGGCGTTGCCGCAGCGCTCGCCATAGCCGTTGATGGTGCCTTGGACCTGCATGGCGCCGCAACGCACGGCTTCAAGGGAGCTGGCCACGGCCGTTTCCGAGTCGTTGTGGGTATGAATGCCCAGACAAGCCTTGGGCAGGGCTTCGCGTACCGAGGTCAGGATTTCAGCGACCTCGTGGGGCAGGGTGCCGCCGTTGGTGTCGCAGAGCACAAGCACGTCCGCGCCGGCCTCCCAGGCCTTGCGCAGACAATGCAAGGCGTAGTCGGCCTGGGCCTTGAAACCGTCGAAAAAGTGCTCGGCATCGAAAAACAACTCCTGCACATGAGGCCGCAAATACCTCATCGATGCATAAATAATTTCCAGATTGTGCTCCAATGAGGTGCGCAAGGCCTCCTGGACATGAATGTCCCAGGTTTTGCCGAACAGGGTGACCACGCTTGCGCCGGATTGAAGCACGGACTTCAGGTTGGGGTCCTTGTCCGGGGTCTGCTTGGGATTGTGCGTACTGCCGAAACAGGCCACCTTGGCGTGCTTGAAGTCGTAATTTTTGATTTCCTTGAAAAACTGCTGGTCTGTGGGATTGGAAACCGGCCACCCCCCCTCGATGTAGGCAATGCCGAGGTCGTCGAGTTTTTGAGCAATCCGGATCTTGTCCTCGGTGGACAAATGCAGGTCCTCGGCCTGGGTGCCGTCGCGCAGGGTGGTGTCGTAGATGCTGACGATACTCATGATTGATCGCTTTTTGGTGTGGGTTCGGGCTTGTCCAGACCAAACGCTTCATGCAGAGTGCGCACGGCCAGTTCCGTGTATTTTTCATCCAGAAGAATGGAAATCTTGATTTCCGAGGTGCTGATCATCAAGATGTTGATGCCTTCATGCTTCAGGGCGGTAAAGGCCATGGCAGCCACGCCGGAATGGTTGCGCATGCCCACGCCGATGATGGAGACCTTGCTTACCTGGGCGTCGTGCACCACTGCCGGGGCTCCGATTTCCGTCTTGATCCGGTTCAGGATTTTTAATGTCGGTTCCAGGTCTCCGCGGGGCACGGTGAAGGTCATGTCTGTGCGGGCCTCTCGGCTGGGATTCTGGACAATCATGTCCACAACAATGTCCGCATCCGAGATGGGACTGAAAATGGTCGCGGCCACGCCGGGCTCGTCGTAGACGTCCATCAGGGTGACCCTGGCTTGGTCCTTATCATAGGCGATGCTGGAAACCAATGCCTCTTCCATGCCTTTCTCCTCCTTGGTGACAATGGTTCCAGGTTCATTGGAAAAAGTCGAACGTACATGGACTGGAACCTGATATTTTTTGGCGAACTGCACGGATCGAATTTGCAAAACCTTGGCGCCCATGCTGGCCATCTCCAGCATCTCGTCGTAAGTGATCCGGCTGATTTTTCGTGCTTGGGGACAGACATGCGGATCCGTGGTGTAGACACCGTCCACATCAGTATAAATCTCGCACAGCTCCGCGTTGAGGGCAGCGGCTAAAGCCACGGCCGATGTGTCCGATCCGCCGCGGCCCAAGGTCGTGATCCGCTGGCGGATGTCGCATCCCTGAAATCCGGCCACCACGAGCACATCGTGGCTGTTGAGCAATTCCAGCATCCGGCTGGAATTGATGCCCAGTATCCTGGCCCGGCCCGCGGAGCAATCCGTGAGAATTTCCGCCTGGTGACCCAAAACAGATCTGGCCCGGATGCCTTGGTCCTTGAGCAGCATTGCATACAAGGTCACGGAAACCTGTTCGCCCGTAGCCACGAGAGCGTCCAGTTCCCAGGGGTCCGGACGATCGCTCCACTGTCCGGCCAGGGTCAGTAATCGATTGGTTTCCCCGGCCATGGCCGAAAGCACAACCACCAGTTTGCACCCTGTTGAAAGTATTTCCCGGTTCTTATCCAGAACCTTGCACATGCAGTCCAAGTTGGCAACAGAGGTGCCTCCAAATTTTTGTACAGTAATTCGCATGGTTCAGGGTCTCCTCGAATGGATCAATATGCCTGTCGCGTTAAGGCCATGTCCTTTTGAATCTTTTCTAGCAAGCGCAATGCATTGTTGCCTTGGCCAGAGATGACCAGTTGACGACCGCTGGAAACCGGAGAAAATTGAAACTCGAGGCGTTCCTGCAGAGAATGCGTTTCGGGGCAAAATTCAGCCCATTCCACGAGCACCAACTTGCCGGCATCATGCATGGCTTCCAGCAGTTCATCGTCAATGCCGCAGTGCTGGAGACGGTAAAAATCGAAGTGGGATGTTTCAGGTTGCGTGGGATAGCAGTTCATGTAGTTGAAGCTGGGGCTGGACACCTCTGCCTGATCGCCACCAGGAAGGGCTCCCACAAGTCCACGAACCAGCGTGGTCTTGCCCGCGCCCAATTCCCCCCGTAGCAGCAGTGCTGGAAAGATTTTCAGCTCGGTCATGGAGCGGGCTAAATGCACGCCCAGGGCCATGGTGGCGGCTTCATCGGGCAGGTAGAGACGAAAAAATACAGTGCTTGTGGTCACGAATTTTTAGGCCTGCTCCTGGCTGGTGCTGGTCAAAAGCCGCAAAATGTCCTTTTTACCGATGATGCCCACCAGTTTATCGTTTTCTAGCACCGGGACGGTATGAAATTTCTTTTCCACCATCAAATCCGCCAACGCGTTCACCGGGGTGTTCGGGGCGACCGTGACCGGGTTGCGGGTCATGGCCTGTTCGACTTTGGTCGCAGCCATTTTGGCCACTGCTCGCTGCAGTTGGCTCAGGGAGGTCAGGGCCACGAAGCCGCCCAGGACGGTGAAAAAGGAGGGCAGAGGAAGTTCCCGCTGCTGGGCCACAAGATCGCTTTGGCAGAGGATGCCCTGCAATGCGCCTTTATCATCCACTACCGGCAGGCCGTTGAATCCCTTGTCCAAAAGAATTCCGGCCGCTTCGTTGATGTCCGTGTCCGGGGTGACGGTGACCACTTTTGTGGTCATAATGTCTTTGGCAGTGTGCATCAAAAAACTCCTCAGAAGGTGTTTTGTCCGTTATGGTAATGACATGCGGGAGCATGTTTGCAATTTCCCGGGCGAGATTGCCTCGGTGCGGGAAGGAATTTTCCAGGGCTGCGCCGGCCAGGCCGTGCCAGTAAACGCCGACGTTGGCGGCTTCAAGGGGGGAAAGCCCTCGGGCCAGCAGGGCCGCGATCACACCGCAGAGAACGTCGCCTGAGCCGCCGACGGCCAAGGCGGCTGTGGCAAATGGAGAAATATACATTGAGCCTTCCGGAGACGCAATGACCGTGCCTGCGCCTTTGAGCACCAGCACCGCATTCCATTCGCGGGCGTGTTTTCGGGCTGTTTCCAGGCGGTTTTCCTGGACCTGAGCCACGGAGAGGCCGCACAGCGTGGCCATTTCTCCGGGGTGGGGCGTAAGGATGGTGTTTTTTGGAAGCATGGCCATGAGGTTCGGAGCCTGCGCCAAATGGAACAGCAAATCAGCGTCCGCGACCAGGGGCGGCAGGTCAAAGCCGAACAAGGTCTGCACAAAGGCGGCCGCGTTTTGGGATCGACCCAGACCCGGGCCAAGGGCCAGAGCGTTAAACCCCGAAACACGAGCTGCCAATTCCTGGGCGCAGACCTTGGACCATTTTACGTTTGCGCCAAGGGGAAGGGTCATGACCTCGGCCCAGCCGGACTTGATTTCCGCGGCCAGGCCCAGGGGGCAGGCCACGGTGGCCAGGCCGGCTCCGGAACGCAGGGCGCCTATGGCGGAAAGCAGCGGTGCGCCGGTCAAGCCCGGCGATCCCCCGGCAATCAGCACATGGCCGGCCTGACCTTTGTGCATCTGCGCATCCCCGGGGGAAATCAGGTCCAGGACATTCGACTCAAGCAACAGCTGTCGTGCCGGGTATTGATCCTTGACCATCCGGGGAATGCCGATGGAACGGACATGCAGGCGCCCCGTGAAGGGCGCGGCTTCGGGCAGGACCAGACCGATTTTGGCTTCCTCAAAGGTGGTCGTGGCCGTGGCACGCACGGCCACGGGTCCGGGTCTTCCAGTGTGCCCGTTCAGTCCCGAGGGAATATCCAAAGACAGGATGAAAACAGTTCTGGGCAGGCGATTGATGGTCGTGATCCAGGCCTGATACTCAGGGCGTAAATCCCCCTGGAATCCGGTGCCCAGAAGCCCGTCCACCAGGATGTCCGGAGGTGGCAGCAGGTCGAGGTGGGCTTCGGGCAGAGGCACCAAAGGCAGCTGTTGTTTCCGCAACAGATCAAGATGGTAGGCCGCGGCTTGCTGGTATGCATCCAGGGGCTTGACGTGGAAGATGCTCACTCGCGCGCCGTGGTCGGCCAGGTGCCTGGCCAGGGCAAAGGCGTCCCCGCCGTTGTTGCCCGGCCCGGCCAGGAGCACGGCGATTTTGTCCCGGACAGGGCCGTATTCCTCCAGCAGAACGGCCAGGGACTCGCGGGCCGCATTTTCCATGAGCAGTTCCTGAAGCAGGCCGAATTCCTGCTGGGCGGCCTGGTCCCAGCGTGCCATTTCTTTCGGGGTGGGCAAGGGGCTATAATAGCACATGATGCTTCCTTTCTATGTTTCCAGCACTACCATGGCCGCGGCCACGTCCCGGCCGTGAGTCAGGCTGAGATGTATGGCGCCCACGCCCAGTTGCCGAGCCACGTCGCTGGCCCGGCCATGCAGGGACAGTGCGGGTTGGTTCGAGGACAGGGCGGCAACTTCAATTTGCTGAAAGGTCACGCCCTGGCTGAAACCGGTACCCAGGGCCTTGACAACGGCTTCCTTGGCCGCGAAGCGGGAGGCCAGATAGGCGGCAGGGCGCTCAGGGATCCGGCGCAGTTCGCCATGCGTCAGGATGCGCCGGGCAAAGGCCAGCCCGAACCGTTGCCAGATGCGTTCGATCCGGTCCAGTTCCACGATGTCCAGGCCGATGCCGACAATGGTCATGTTGTGCGCCTACTGTGGAAAGGTTTTGATGATTTCCGCCATGTCGCGCACGGCCTGGGAAATACCCGTAAAGATCGCCCGGGCCATGATGCTGTGCCCGATGGAGTATTCGCTGATGCCGGAGGTGTGGGCGAAATGAAAAATGTTCACGTAATTCAAACCATGGCCCAAGTTGACTTTTAGTCCGGCATCCAAACCCAGTTCCACCCCCCGGAGGATTTTTTGCAGTTCCTCGGCCTCTTCCCTGTCGCTTGCGGCGTCGGCAAAATGGCCGGTGTGGATTTCCACGTATTTCGCGCCGATTTCCACGGCCGCAGTAATCTGGTCCGGGTCCGCGTCGATGAACAGGCTGGAAAGGATGCCGGCTTCATGGATGTCCGCAAGATAGTCGCGCAGTTTTCCCTCGTTGCCGATCAGGTTCAATCCACCCTCGGTGGTCAGTTCCCGGCGTTTTTCCGGGACAAGGCAAACCATGTGCGGCTTGGTGCGCAGGGCAATGGCATGCATTTCCTCGGTGGCGGCCATTTCCAGGTGCAGCTTGGTCTGCACGGTCTGGGCGAGTAGGTCCAGGTCCCGGTCCTGGATGTGCCGACGGTCCTCGCGCAGGTGGACAATGATGCCGCGGGCCCCGGCCAGTTCGGCCAAATGGGCTGCGGTAAGGGGATCGGGCTCCGTGCCCATGCGGGCCTGGCGCAGGGTGGCGACGTGATCGACGTTGACAACGAGAACAGGCATGGCGTGACTCCCGTAGTGAAAAAAATGTTGGTCGTGCTTTGGTCAAACAAGGACTTTGAAAAGGGAGGCCGGGAAAGTCAAGGGGAAGGGACGAGCATTTCAGGGTCCCGTCAAGGTCGTAGCCATAATCTTCTGTACTGGCCGGCCTTGAAACATGGCCGAAATAGGGGGGGTATGAACGTGTACGACTTTGACGAGGCCCTGATGACTATTTCAGGGCAAATAAGATCTCATCGCTCGGGCGCGAAGTCTGGACTCGCCGGATGAGAAAACGTCCTCGTACACATAAACCGTTCTACAACCACCCTTCTTCCACGCCGAGACAGGAAACCTGGGCGGTGGCCGAGAGCTGCACCGGTTTCGGGATTTCCTGTCTGCAGCGCGCCCGGGCATGGGGGCAGCGGCCGTGGAATACGCACCCGGAGGGTAGATGCAGGGGCGAAGGCAGTTCGCCGCTGAGGCGGATGCGGTCCTTGGGGCCGGGGCCGGCGCCCAGTCGGGGAATGGCCGAGAGCAGAGCCCGGGTGTAGGGATGCCTGGGCGCGGCAAAGAGCTGCTCCACCGGGGCCAGCTCGCACAGGCTGCCCAGGTACATCACGGCCACCCGGTCCGAGATGTGCTCCACCACGGACAGGTCGTGGCTGATGAACAGGTAGGTCAGGTTCCTGGTTTCCTGGGCATCCATGAGCAGGTTCAGGATCTGGGCCTGGATGGAAACGTCCAGGGCGGAGATGGGTTCGTCGGCCACGATGAATTCCGGGTCCACCACCAGGGCCCGGGCAATGGAGATGCGCTGACGCTGGCCCCCGGAGAACTCGTGGGGGAAGTTGTCCGCCCAGGTCGGGTCCATGCCCACCTGGCACATGACCTGGGCCACCCGCTCGCGCACTTCGGCCCGGCTCAACCCGGGATGGTGATAGCACACCGGTTCTTCCAGAATACGGCTCACGGTCATCCGCGGATTGAGCGAGGCGTAGGGATCCTGAAAGACCATCTGCATCTTGACGCGATAGGGCAGCATGGCCTTGGGCGAGAGGTTGTCGATGCGTTGGTTCCGGTAGCGGATTTCTCCGCCATCGGCTGGATAGAGGTTGAGGATGGTCCGGGCCAGGGTGGATTTGCCGCACCCGGACTCGCCCACCACGCTCAAGGTTTCGCCCTGGCGCACGTCGAAACTGACCCCGTTCACGGCCCGGACAAGGGTGCGCACCCGCCTGGGCCGTCCTGCCTGGAAGCGCAACTGATCCAGGAACCCTCCGGAGATGTCGAAGTGCTTGACCACTTCCCGGCACTGCAAAAGCACGGGGGCATCGGCGAGCATGCTTATTCCTCCACCAGGTGACAGGCCACTTGCACGCCGCAAGCCAGGGTCCGTCGCTCGGGCTGGGTGGTTATGCAGATATCTCGGCACTGTTCGCAGCGCGGATGAAAGGCGCATCCCGCGGGCAGGTTGCGCAGGCCTGGCATTACGCCGGGGATCTGGCGCAGCCGTTTTTCGCCGTGCCTGGTCTGGGGCAGGGCGTTGATCAGTCCGCGGGTGTAGGGATGACGCGGTGTTGCGATGACTTCGGCCGTGGGGCCGGTCTCCACGATCAGTCCGGCGTACATTACGGCGATGCGCTGGGTGATCTGGGAGACCACGGCCAAATCGTGGGTGATCAGGACCAGGCCCATTTGGCGGGAGGTGCACAAATCCAGAAGCAGTTCCATGATTTCGGCCTGGATGGTCACGTCCAAGGCCGTGGTGGGTTCGTCGGCGATGATCAGGGCCGGGTCGGTGAGCAAAGAGATGGCAATGACGATGCGTTGGCGCATGCCCCCGGAAAATTCGTGCGGATATTGCTTCAGCCGCCGTTCCGGGGAAGAGATACGCACCCTGTTGATCCGCTCCACGCTGATGTCCCGGGCTTCGGCCCTGGAGACCCGGCGGTGGGCCAGGACCGTCTCGATCATCTGGGTGCCGATGGTCAGCACCGGGTTGAGGGTCATCATCGGGTCCTGAAAGATCATGGCAATTCTGTCGCCGCGGATGCGACGCATTTCTTCCAGGGAGAGCTTGGCCAGATCCCGGCCTTCAAAGAGGATGTTTCCCTTGGAGATATATCCCGGCTTGCTGATCAAGTTGATGATGGAAAAGCCCGTGATGGATTTGCCGGCCCCGGATTCACCGACCAGACCCAGGTGTTCGCCCTTGTCCAGGCTGAAGCTGACCCCGCGTACGGCCTGAAACTTTCCGGCGCGCTTGGCAAAGGTTACTTCCAGGTTGTTCACATCCAGCAGGCGGTTCACGAATTCATATCCCTCGCAGCAGGTGCGGCATACGGCAATGGGCTGCTCAAGCCTTGTCACATATGCTTGTAGAGTTTTGGATTAAGATAATCCCGCAGCCAGTCGCCCAGCAGGTTGATCACCAGAATCAGCGTGACCAGGGTTATTCCGGGGAACAGCGTGATCCACCAGGAACCGCTGAAAATGTAGGTGAACCCGGATTTGATCAGCGAGCCCAGGGACGGCTGGGTGACCGGCATGCCCAGCCCGAGAAAGGACAGGGCCGCCTCGCTCATGATGGCGTTGGCCACCTGGACCGTGGAGATGACCAGTACCGGCGACAGGGCGTTGGGCAGGATTTGGCGCCACATGATGCGGGAGGCGGGCAGGCCGATGACCCGTGCGGCTTCCACGTATTCCTTTTTCTTTTCAGCCAGGACCGAGGCCCGCACGGTGCGGGCGTACTGGGGCCATTCGGCCAGGCCGATGATCACCACCAAAAGCAGCACAGCGTAGCGTTCAAAAAAACCAACGCCCAGCACGGCTTCGAAAATGGCGCTGATGAAGATGGCCACCATCAGGGTGGAAAAGGACAGCTGGACGTCGGCCACGCGCATCAGCAAGGTGTCCAGGCGGCCGCCCGTGTACCCGGAAATCAGGCCGATGCAGATGCCCAGAAAGGCCTGCAGCGCCACCGCGCCCAGGCCGATGAGCAGGGAGGTGCGCATCCCGAAGATGATGCTGGAAAACAGGTCCCGGCCCTGGTCGTCCGTACCCAGGGGGTAGCGCTCCAGACCCTGGTCCAGCCAGGCCGGCGGCGTGTGTGCGTCCAGCAGTTCCAGGGTTGCCGTGTCGTAGACGTTGTGCTGGGCCGTCCAAGGCGCGAGAAAACTGACCAAAGTCAGAACAACAAGAATCGTGAAGCTGCCGATGGCCACGGGATCGCGCAAAAAGGCGTAAAGCGCCTGGGATTCCCGGAAACGTCGCCAGTTCATGGCCAGGATGTTCATGGGTGCATTCCCTGGTTGTGAAAATGCGGGGCTGTGAAAAGCCGATGGGGTTCGATTCGGGCTTCATCGACTGTCTGACCGAGCCAGGCATCGTTCATCAAGTCGTTGCTTGCGAGCCGGAAGCAGAACATCCTGTTTTTCAGCGCAACGACTTGATGGCACGAGGCCGGAGAGGGAGTTTCGATGAAGCCCGAATCGAATTCCATCGGCAGACGCCCCTGTTTGCCGCGATGGGCTAATGCTTCCATGTTCATTTGCGCCCCGCGATGCGTACCATGGGGTTCACCAGTCCGTAGATGACGTCCACAAGGGTGTTGACGACCACGAACAGCATGCCCACGAACATCAGATAGGCCACCAGCAGCGAGGTGTCGGAACGTTCCACCGCCTCCAGGAAGGTGAAACCCAGGCCCTGCCACTGGAACACGGTTTCCGTGAGGATGGTAAAGGCGATCATCGTCCCCAGCTGCACCCCGCCCACGGTGATCACGGGCAGCAGCGTGTTCTTGAAGGCGTGCACGAACCACACCCGCCGCGGGGCCAAGCCCTTGGCGTAGGCGAATTTGATGTATTCCGACTCCAAAACCTCGCGCATTTCCGAGCGAATCAGGCGGATGAACAGGGGCAGCATGATCGAGGACAAGGCAATGGACGGCAGAATCAAGTGTTTCAGTCCTTGCCACGAGGTCAGGCCGGAACTCCACCAGCCGAAGAGCATCACGGTGGGTCCGCGTCCGTAGGACGGCAGCCAGCCTAAATTCACGGAGAAAACATAGATCAGCAGGATGGCCGTGAGGAATACGGGAATGGATACGCCGATGGTGCTCACGGCCATGAGCAGCCGCGCAAAAACATGTCTGGGCCGGATGGCCGCGAAAATCCCGGCCGGGATGGACAGCACGATGATCAGCACCGCGCTGCACAAGACCAACTCCAGGGTCGCCGGGACCTTGGAAATGATCACGTCCAAGGCCGGCTTCTTGTGCATGATGGAACACGGCTTCCACAGCTGTGTTCCGCATCAGCTTGGCCTGGCGCTCAGGCAAGCGGTGGGAAAGTCGCAGGAAACTTTCTGGAAGGGAATATGGCCCGCAAAATTCTGGAATCGATTAAGACCAGGGAGAACTCGTTGCTGCCAGCAGGAGGAAGGGGATGCTATAACATCCTTGGTCGCTTGGTGTGGATCTGCATGCCAGATGGCATGGGTATGATTAGGGGGAGGGCAAACCTCCCCCTAACCGATTTCATGAATTCATGAGCTTTAGCCTGTGATTATCAAAACGAAACACTATTTGAAGTTAAAAAAAACATGCCGCCGATGGATTGTGGTGCGGCATGGCTTCTTCCGTCGCCTTTTGCTGTGCACGACCAGGCCGTGTCTGCCAAGGCGGCATGAATCAGGGTAAACCGCGATTTTCACGAAAGGGATTTGTTATTTCATCCAGCTCTTGAATTGTTCTTCGTTTTCCTTGAGGAAACGCTTGGCATTTTCCAGACGGTCTGCATTGGGTTCAGCATTCCAGGCCATGATCATCTGCAGCTGGTTGGGATCCTTGTAGGAGAAGTTGTCCAGGAAGGTGTATACTTCCGGCATGTCCTCTTTGAGTCCCTTGCGCACGATGGTGTGGATCTGTTCCTCGCCGCCCAGGATGCCCTTGGGGTCGTCCAGATACTTCAGATCCCAGACGCCGAACATCCAGTGCGGGGACCAGGCCGTGACCACGACCCAGTCGTTTTTGTCTATGGCAGTGCCCAACGCGCCGGTCATGGTGGCGTCGCTGCCTTCGATCAGTTCCATCTTGGTCAGGCCGTACTCCTTCACGGCCTGTTCGGAGAGACGCATTAGCCCTGCCCCAGGGTCAATGCCGATGATCCGGCCATTGAACTTGTCCGCATGGTCATTGAGTTCGGCAATGGAATCGACGGTCACATAGGAAGGCACTGCCCAGCCCAGCTTGGCGCCTCCGACAATGGGCCCCAGATCTTCAACATCGCCCTTGACCCGTTCCAAATAGTCCGCATGGGTTATGGGCAGCCAGGCCGTAACCATGCCGTCCACATTGCCGGTGCCCACGGCCTGCCACATGGCTGCCGCGGCCACGGGCAGAATTTCCACTTCATAGCCCATCTGTTCCAGAGCAGCCTTGACAACATGGGTGCTTGCCGCCGCACAATCCCATTCCACGTAGGCGATGCGCACTTTTTCCTTGGCCAGGGCCGTACCCGCGCAGAGCATTAGGATGGCGAGTGCCCCAATTACCACCTGAAGAAGTTTTCCTTTGTTCATCATAAATATCCTCCTTGGATGATGAAGTTGAACATTAACGTTTTTTGGTTCCGACTTGTTGAAGAACACGGTCCAGGATGATGGCCACGACGACAATGCCCAGGCCCGCCTCAAACCCGCTGCCCATTTGCAGCCGCTGGATGGCCCGCCAGACTTCACCGCCAAGACCGCGCGCGCCGATCATGGCCGCGATGACCACCATGGACAGGGCCAGCATGACCGTCTGGTTCACGCCGGCCATGATGGTCGGCGTGGCCAGGGGCAACTGCAGCTTGAACAATTTTTGCCATTTGTTGGACCCAAAGGCGTCGGCGCATTCCACCAGTTCGCGGGGCACCTGCTGGATGCCCAGGCAGGTCAAGCGGATCGCAGGCGGCATGGAAAAGATCACCGTGGCGAAAATGGCAGCCACCTTGCCCAGCCCGAAGAAAGGGATGGCCGGGATCAGGTAGACAAAGGCGGGCATGGTCTGCATCACGTCCAAAATCGGCTGGACAACCTTGTTGATGCCGGTGTTTAAGGCGGCGATGATGCCGATGGGCACTCCTATGCACAGTGCGGTCAAGGTGGCGATGAGCACCAGGGTGATGGTGCTTACGGTGGCCACCCAAAGCCCCATGTTCCAGATCAACAGCAGGCCGAACAGTGTGAACAGGGCGATGCCGCGTTTTTTCGTCAGCCAGAAAGCCAGGCCCGCGGCGATGACGATGAACAGCCATGGCGGCAAAAACAGCAGACCGGCTTCCAGGAAGCTGATCACCTTTTCCATGACCCGGGTGAAGGCAATGGTCAAAAAGGAGAAATTGCTGACCAGAAAGTCGATGAAAGCTTCAATTGTCGCCCCAATGGGTATTCTAGGCATTGTTGTTCCTCCCTCGTTCCGCCAGCGCCGCCAGCAGGGAACCGCGGATGATGACGCCCCGAAGCTTTCCGTTGGGACCGACCACGGGCAATGGATAGGGCAGATTGGCCATGATCGGGATCAGGTCCGCTGCGGGCGTGTCCGGGGAAACACTGACAAACTCGGTCTGCATGATATGATGCAGCTCGGTTTCGCCGCGTTTGACCGCATCGGAGGCCATGTCCGCAGTGACGTAACCAATAACCTTATGCTTTTCGTCATGTACGAAAATCTGGGACAGCCCCTGTTTTTGCATAAACCGCAAAGCGGATTTTGGTCCGTGTGCGGACAGGAAGACCACGGCCTTGGGCTTGATCATCACGGACTCGGCGGTGAGCACCTTGGTGATGTCCACGTTTTCCACAAAGCGTTCCACGTATTCGTTGGCCGGATTGGTCAGGATCTGTTCCGCGGTGCCGGTTTGGACCACTGCCCCGTCCTTCATCAGCACGATCCGATCCCCGATCTTCAGGGCCTCGTCCAGATCGTGACTGATGAACAGGATGGTCTTGCGCATGCTTTCCTGAAGGCTGATCAATTCATCCTGCATGTCGCTGCGGATCAGGGGATCCAGGGCGCTGAAGGCCTCGTCCATGAGCAGGATGTCCGGATCCAGGGCCAGGGCCCTGGCCAGGCCGACGCGCTGCTGCATTCCGCCGGACAGGTTGTGCGGGTAATAATCCTCCCATCCCTTCAGCCCGACCTGTTCCAGGGCGGTGACCGCCTTTTCCCGCCGTTTGGCCGGATCAACTTTCTGGATTTCCAGTCCGTATTCGGTGTTCTGGCAAACTGTACGGTGCGGAAAAAGGGCAAAATTTTGAAAAACCATGCCCAGCTTGGTCAGTCGAACGCGGCGCAGCTCGTTCATGGACAGGGCCGTGATGTCCTGGTTGTCGATAAAAACCTTGCCAGCCGTTGGTTCGATCAGGCGGTTGATGCAGCGCACCAGGGTGGATTTGCCGCTGCCGGACAAGCCCATGACCACTACGATCTCGCCGGAGTCTACGGTGAAATTGGCGTTTGCGACCCCGACGCCGCAACCGGTCTTTTCCAGGATTTCATCCTTGCTTGCACCGCTTTGAAGCAATTTCAAGGCGTCTTTGGATTGAGCGCCAAAAATTTTCGTCAGATTCTCTATGCGTATTTTTGGCTCCGATGGTATTTCACTCATGATGAATCCTTTGCTTAATCTGGAATCATATGCATAGATTTTTTCCAGGATTGCTTTATATCTTCTCGAAGTAATTAACTTTTAATTTATATAATAAACTTGATATATAATGTCAAATTTTTTTTTGAGTTATTAATGATATAAATTTTTTTTATTTCTTTGTATATTTTTTAAGTTTGTATTTAATAATATTAAATTTTATTTGTAATTTTTTAATATGATAATATTATTACTTCATAAATATTCATGATATTACTTTGATATATTTATAAACTATAAAATTATTATTCAAAAATATATAATTAGAGAAATTATACAATTATAAATTTTCAATAGATATATTGAATTAAAAATTTTACATTATCGCTATATTATTTTAATAAATTTATAGTTTTAAAAAGAAATAAAGTGGTTAAAAAAAAATATGTTTAAATAAAAAAAATATTTTTGTGTATATTTTTTAATAATAAAATACGTAATAGTTTAGCGCTTTGTAGCGGCCCTCACGTTAGGCAGCCAACGCCAAGTCGTCATCATTCTTTTTTTGCAGGTGCCGTTTCTCGATGGCTTTGACGGCAAGCTCTTTGACATATTCAA
>DSBL01000125.1 GCA_011049455.1 Desulfonatronum sp.
AAACAAAAAATTTGAGTCTGCCTGAACCTTAAAAGCTGGAAACATTCCGGCGTGAAGACCAATTTTACCTTAAATCGAACAAAGAAAGCCTTGTAAAAATTTTGAATCGATCAATTCAGGTTGTAATCTCCAAAAAAACGCTGCCCATGGACGTGGGCCTATTTGATCACGCTTGTCAAGAAACAAAGCACCAATGAAAAAAGCAGCCCGGGCATTCTCGTGTTACGCCGGAAAGCGGGGCTTCCAAACAGGCGGCGTGGGGGATTCCCAGGCTCTGAACCGGCTTGCGCCGGGAATGTCAAAAAGGGCCAAAGCAAAGCATTGGACATCCCCCCAGGCCTTGAACCCATGCACACGCGAGCTGCCGGGAAACCCGCTGAAGCAAATCACCCTGCGGCGATACAGCTGAGAATGGTTGTTGAGCCGCAGGTCAGCCCCCGGCTGTTTTCTTTTCCGAGGCCTGAATCTTGGCCCAGGAATCACGCAGGGAAACAATCCGATTGAAGACCAGGGCTCCGGGCGTGCTGTCCACGGAATCCACGCTGTAATACCCGAGACGCTCGAATTGCCAGCGACTGCCGGATTCGGCCAAGGCCAGATGGGGTTCCACCAGACAGTTGGACAACACTTCCAGCGAATCGGGGTTGACGAATCCTCGAAAATCCTGTCCTTCCAGGGTTTCGTTGGGATTTTGCACGGTGAACAAGTGGTTGTAGGTGCGCACCTCGGCCGGTCGGGCCTGGGCAGCACTGACCCAGTGCAAGGTGGCCTTGACCTTGCGATTGTCAGGCGTGCCTCCGCCCCTGGAGGCCGGATCGTACACGCAGCGCAGCTCTACAATGCGTCCTTGCGCATCCTTGATCACGTCCCGACAGGTGATGTAATAGCCGTAACGCAACCGCACTTCCCGGCCCGGAGCCAAACGATAGAACTTCTTGGGCGGGTCTTCCATGAAATCATCTTGTTCAATGTACAGATCCCTGGAAAAGGGAATCATCCGGGTGCCCATATCCGCCTTTTCAGGATGCAGCGGCGCTTCCAATTCCTCGATCTGCCCTTCGGGATAATTGGTGATGACGACCTTTAACGGTCTAAGCACGGCCATCACCCTGGGGGCGCGGGCATTGAGGTCCTCACGGATGCAATGCTCCAGCAAGGCGATGTCCACCATGCTGTCGGCCCTGGCTACGCCAATCCGGTCACAGAAATCGCGAATGGCCTCAGGTGGAACGCCCCGGCGGCGCAGACCGGAGATGGTGGGCATGCGCGGGTCGTCCCAACCTGACACAATTTTGTCACGAACCAGTTGAATCAGCTTGCGCTTGCTGATCACGGTATAGCTCAGATTCAAGCGGGCAAATTCAATCTGCTCCGGATGACATGGGGTTTCCAGGGCATCCAATATCCAGTGGTACAAGGGGCGGTTGTTCTCGAATTCCAGGGTGCAGATGGAATGGGTGATTCCCTCGATGGAATCGGACAGGCAGTGGGCAAAATCATACATGGGGTAGATGCACCAGACATCCCCGGTGCGATGATGAGCCGCTTTTTTGATCCGGTATATCACCGGATCGCGCATGACCACATTGGAGGAGGCCATATCGATCTTGGCCCGCAGAACATGCTCGCCTTCCTCGAACTCTCCGGCGCGCATCCGGGCGAACAGGTCCAAGTTTTCGGCCACGCCGCGGTCGCGATAGGGACTGTCCTTGCCCGGTGTCGTGAGCGTTCCGCGGTATTCCCGGATCTGTTCCGCGTCCAAACTGCAGACATACGCCTTGCCCCGCCGGATCAATTCCACGGCATAGTCGTGCAGTTTGAGAAAATAGTCTGAAGCGTAAAACAGCTTGTCGTTCCAATCAAAACCCAGCCAGCGCACATCTCGCTGAATGGATTCCACATATTCCACTTCTTCCTTGATTGGATTGGTATCGTCAAAGCGCAGATGACAGGTCCCGTTGAATTCCCGGGCCAATCCAAAGTTGAGGCAAATGGACTTGGCGTGTCCGATATGCAGATAGCCGTTCGGCTCCGGAGGGAAACGGGTCACGACGCGGCCGTTGAACTTTCCCAGGCGAAGATCTTCTTCAATGATCGTCTTGATGAAATTCGAGGTGGCGGGAGGTGTTGTATTCATGAAAGATCCTTATGGGGTAGCCGAATCACGAAACTTGGATTGAACCAGTTCAATGACCCGCTCAAATTCCTGCAATGGAACGGCACCGCGCACGGCAATGCCGTTGATCAAAAACATGGGTGTGCCTTTAAATCCGAAACGCCTGGCTTCCTCCATGTCCTTTTCCAACAGGGCAACAAGTTCAGGGTTTTTGCGATCAGCGAAAAAACGTTGCTGGTTAACGCCTGATTTCTGGACAAAATCATTTAAAACCCGCTCATAATCCTTTTGGACATCCTTTTGTCGCTCATACAGCATGTCGTGCAAAACCCAAGCCGCTTTCGGATCCTGCAAGGCCGCGGCTTCAAAAGCCAAAGCCAGCTCCCTGGAAAGCGGATTCAAGGGCAAATGCTTGAAGACCAGGCGCACGGAATCGTCATCCTTGGCCATCAGTTCTTTAACCGTTGCCGCTGCCACGGAACAATACGGACATAAAAAATCCGAATACTCGACAATGGTCACGGGCGCATCAGGATTGCCGCGCATCGGTCTGCCGGGAAAAATTTCCGGGTCGCGCGGCGTGGCCATGTCAGCCTGTTCCTGTTTCCGTCGATCATGTTCTTGTCTCGCCAACACGGCCTGCTCTAAAATCTCCACGAATTCCAGAGGATGGTCGCGCAAAACATCCAGGATCAATGCCGGTTCGGCCTTGAGCATCTCACGAATTTGGGCATGAACATCCGCGTCCGCTCCCACGTTCCCGGACTGGACGCTGCACCAGAGGACCGATAAAATGAAAAAGCACAAAAGAACTCGTTTCATGGATGCCGCTCCCGGCCCGGCATGTGATTTTCCTGCCGCAATATTGCCACCTCATTGCTATTTCCAGCGTTCATGATTCTTTTCGCCTCACGATTGGGCAGTGTCTTTGAGCACCTGAGCAACCTTTTGGGCCAACTCCCGCATGGTGAAGGGCTTGTGCAGAAAGTTCAAACCCTCGTCCAGCACGCCGTGGCGTGCGATCACGTTTTTCGTGTATCCGGACATGAAAAGGCATTTCAATCCCGGCTCCAGGGCCTGAAGCCGGGCGGCCAAATCGCGGCCGTTCATCTCGGGCATGACCACGTCCGTGATCAACAGGTCAAGATGCTCGGAAAGGCTTTGGACCAACCGCACGGCCTCCCAGGGACTTTGCGCCGTAAGCACCGAGTATCCCAACTCCTCGAGGGTCTCTCTGGCAAAATCCAGCAGGGCGGGTTCATCCTCGACAATAAGCACTTTCGCGGTTCCGCCCTGCATCGTGGATTCCGCGAACGCGGGGGCAATCTCTGGATCACGCACAAACAGACGCGGCAGATAAATGCTGAACTCCGTCCCCTGGCCGGGTTTGCTGGAAACCGTAACCACGCCATGATTCTGCTTGACAATGCCGAACACCGTGGCCAGCCCCAGACCGGTGCCCTGACCCACGTCCTTGGTGGTGAAAAACGGTTCAAAAATCTGTTCCTGGGTTTCCATATCCATGCCGCAACCCGTGTCGCTTACCGTGAGCAAAACATACTCGCCGGCCGGCAAGTCTTCCTGCTTGAAGCGCATTGGTTTGTTGAGCGCGGTGTTGGCGGTTTGGATTGTCAGCACGCCGGCACCGGAAATGGCGTCCTGGGCGTTGACGACCAGGTTGATCAGCAGCTGATCAACCTGGGAGGGATCGATTTTCACCGGCCAAAGGCCATCCTCCGGTTGCCAACGAAGTTCGATGTTCTCGCCCACCAACCGCTCCAGCATTTTCAACATCCCCGTGATCGCTTCATTCAGGTTCAAGAATCTGGGAACAACGGTCTGCTTGCGGGCAAAGGCCAGGAGCTGGCTGACCAAATCCGCTGATCGTTGGGCCGCCTTTTCAATTTCCTGCAAGCGATGTTTCAAGGGATCTTCAGCGCTGATTTTCATCAAGGCCAACTGCGCTTGGCCGATGATCACGCCCAGCATGTTGTTGAAATCATGAGCCACCCCGCCGGCCAATCGCCCCACGGATTGCAGTTTCTGGGCCTGATGCAACTGCGTCTGCATGCGTTCTTTTTCCTCTTCGGCCATTCTCGCGGCAGTGATGTCGCGTATGAAACCGTCCAGGGAGGCCGGCCGGCCCTCCGCATCCTTGATCACCCGGGTGTTCATGGAGGCCAGGATATACGTTCCATTCTTACGGCGCACACGCACCTCGTAATCCTTGACCGAACCTTTTTCCAGCAAGGTCCGTGTGTACGCCTCCCTGTCCCTGGGATCGACATACAGCTGGGCGCTGATATTCGAGACGGAAGAGATAATTTCTTCGGGCGAAGCATACCCCAGTATTTCGGCATAGGCTTGATTCACGTCCAAAAACCGTCCGTCCAGGGTACTGCGAAAAATGGCCACCGGAGAACGCTCGAATATGTCCCTGTATTTGAACTCCGCCTGCATCAAGGCGGTTTCCAGCTCTTGGCGGCCGGCAATGGAATGAAGCACGGCCACGTAGTGACCCACGCGATGGGTCTGGTCTTGAATGGCGTTCACGGAAAGCCAGACAAAAAAATCCCCGTGCTCTTTATCACGCCCTCGGATCTCGCCCTTGAATCGGCCGTGCAAGGCGATTTCCCGCATAATGGTCCGGAATTGGCGTCGCGTGCCAGTCCGGGATAAAATCGTGCGCACATGCCTTCCGATCAGGGTCTCGGGAGGGCGTTTGACCAGGGTCTGAACAGCAGGGTTGGCTTCCAGGATCCGTCCGGTTGCATCAATGACGAGCATGCCCTCCAGGGAACTGTAAAAGGCCTGGGAAAGCAGTTCCTGGCGGACCTGCACCGCCCGACGAACCTCGACTTCCTCCTGCAAGGCCTGGTTCTTCACGCGCAACAACTGGTACAGTTCAAGCCCTTCCAGCAAGGCCGCTGCGCTTTGACACAAAATGTTCACCAAGGGCAACGTCCCGTCAGGCAACCCGTACGATCCCTGAAGATGAGCCAAAAGGAGGCCGCGGACCCGAGCCGGGGTGGCCAAGACCTGCACCATGTGCCGAAATTGCGGGGCGGATCCCGCGGCCATGACCGGACGTTCGCCGTTCACGGCAAGGGCGATGATCCCCTCCCGGGTCAGCTGCTCGAATTCCCTTTCCATGAAATCGCGCCGGTCTGCAGGATCGCACCAGCCCAGTTGGAAGTCCGACGTGGTCTCGTCCACCAGCCACAAGGCCGCGGCCTGGAACGGAGCCAGATCCATGACCCTTCGGGCCGTGTCCTGCAACACGGCGATCGGTCCTTGGAAGCTGCCGGGAGATTGGCGAAACCCGCCGGATTTGGCGGCGGACTCCAGGGCGTCCAGCATTTTCAGCCGGAGGTCCTCCAAATGCTCCAGGCGGGACAACACGACGGCGGGATGTTTGTTCTTGGAACCCATCATCAACTCACCGCAAAGACGCGCATCAGATCACGCAGCTGATTATCCGTCTGGGCAGCCACTGTAGACAAAACGCTGACCGGCAGGCCGATGTGATCCCATGTCTTCAAACACAAAGGCGGCACGCGGCGCAGGCCGGAATGGCCGAAACCAAGAGCATGGGCAATGACGTCGGCCAGATGTACCAGTTTGGCTTCATCCGTTGCCTCTGAGCGAAAGGAGGCGTGATGACAGGCGACGCTGTTCTGGATCACCTGGGGGATGCGCCATTTGCGCAGCAGCAGAGAGCCGAGCTCAGCGTGCGTAAAGCCCCAGGACGCTCGCTCCAACTCGTGCATGGGCTCGGACGAAGACAGGGCCAGGGTCATCAGGGCACGGGCCTGCTGCAGGTGATTCTTGTAGATGACCAGACGACCGAGGTCGTGCAGGAGGCCGGCGATAAACAGCCGTTCCCTGATGGGTATCCTGCGATGCACGCCAAGCAGCCTGGAAATGACCCCCACGGCAATGCTGTGTTCCCAAAAAGCGCGCATGTCCACGAGTCCAGAGGGAATCCCCTTGAAATGAGAGATCACGGAAACCCCAACAGCCAGATTGGCGATCTGGACCGTGCCGACAATGGCCGCGGCCCGAGCCAGGGTGTCCACCTTGTTCTCGAAACTGTAAAAGGCGCTGTTCACCAAGCGAAGCAGTCTGGAGGCCAGGCTCGGGTCCTTGCCGATGATTTCGGCAAGATGCGCGGCCGAGATCTTGGGATTTCCGGAGGCTTCCACAATTTCGTGAAAGATGTCCGGATGGCAGGCCAAGGAAGGCTCGCGGAGAAGCATCTCCTCGCAACTGAGCACACGTCCGCTTAAGGGGGCGGATGTTTCTTGTTCCAAAGAGATGGAAAGAAAAGGCCCGATGAATCGCTCGCGCAAGAGGTCCTGCTCCATGCCTGCCGCGGCCAGGGCGTTGAGCCGGTGGACAAACAAATCCATCAGTCGCCGCATTGGCTGGACCTTCCCGTCATGGTTGGCAAAACGCCAGGCAAGGATTTCCTGGAACAAATCGCGCAACGCCGGGTCGGCACTGTCCAGGACGTTCTTATCAGGCTGATCAATGACGCCTTCAATGTCCGCTTCGGAGATTCCCCAAATCCGGGCCATGCGCAGATGCTTGGCCTCGATGGCCGCTTGACGGGGCAGCAGCAGACGCCCCTGACTGGTGCGCAGGTCCGAGGCCAGAATCATTCCGGGCTGGATGTCTTCCAAGGCGAGAATACCCATTGATTCTTAATTCCTCAGTTTCGTTTCGAATTGACCACCAGGCATCCGAAACAAGCAAGTCGATTCCTGGGTGTGGTCCCTCGAGGCCACCTCAAAATGGCCCGGCGACAAAGGTGATCTTTACGACACGGCGCCAAGGGATGCAACCGAGAAGGAACCGGGAACATTCCAGTTCTTTCTCGATGCGTTTGCGGGGAATCGGCCGTTTTCGGCTGTAAAACAATCGATGCAAGGCGTAGATGCGTTGGGCGCGATTCATGGGGCAGTGTCCGATCACTTCTTGTCGGCAGCTTCACGTTCCCAGGCGGCCAAACCTTCCAAAAGCAGGAAAACGCTCTCCAAAACAGGCGCTGGAATTTGTTCAAAGGCTTCAAGAAGCGATCCATCATCGGAAGCAGAGGAGGTTATTTGTCGTGGGGTTTGCCTGTGCGTCTTCTGATACGATTTTTCTTTTTCAAAAGACATGTCGGTCCACCTTTTTTATCGGAGAAAGCAGTCCTCATTCAATCCGGCCTGAAACTTCATTCGTTGCAACATCCCGGCCAATTCACGACAATGCATCTCGACTCGCGGAATGATGACGGCCAACTCATTGGTGGAAAAACCGTCCAGGATGCCGGCATGTCCCTCCAGCAGCTCCTGGTGGGTAAAGGACGAAAGCACCCGGGACAATATCCGCAGGGGCGTCTCGCCCCCCCCTCTTTCCGCAACAGTGGCGAAAAAACCGGTGACTGCGGCAGCCAGGAAATTTTTGTCCAACCAGACCCACTCCCCCACTCCATCCACCCGGTCCAGGCGCATACGCAATGCCAGGTCAAGGAAAAAGGCGAACAACGAGGCAAGCGAATTGTCCGGGATGTAGGGATCGTGTCCCCGGGCAGTGGAAAGCTGGACATCCACGCCGTGATCGTCCATGCGCACGATGAAATCACCTGCCGCATGGCTCCAGGGATGGATACAGGCCCCGGATTGCGTATCCACATACAGCGTCAGTATCCGAGAAGCCTGAAAAAACACCTGCCCGGCCAAATCATCCGGGATGTGACGAACGCCCAGGTCATGATCCCATAAGCTCAACCCTCCCTGTGCATCCACGTGGAATTCATGGAAATTGGAAAACCAGGAGGCCAGGAGAAACGTCATCCCACGATGTTCAAGCAGCCCTAGATTACGGGGCAGATACGGATGATCGTAGGAATCATGCAGTGCATGCAACACGCAAGCTTCCCGGTGCAACGCATTTTGCCCTGCCCCGGATATGGCCACGAGCAGGGCATACCTGGAGCTTGTCCCTCCAGACCAGATCAGCTCCAGGCTGGCCGGATGGTACAAGGCTCCATGTTTTTCAGCCCGGACATGGAGTTGCGCAGGCAATGACGCTTGACCGCTTTTCTGGGCAAGGCCTTGCAATACCCTGCAATTGTCCTGAACCAATACACTGAAAATGGCTGAAAAATAGGCGCCGTAAGTGGTCTGCGACGGACATCCTTCAAGCTTTACTTGAAATTCTTCACTGGACAACGCCAGGTCCCCTTGCGGGGAAGCAACGGAGAACAAGAATTTCGGGATGCAAGGGTGTGCGTTGCCCAAGAAACACCAATGTTCAGCTTCTGCCCTGGGCACGTTGCAACAGAACCATATCCGCCAGGGTCAGGCAAACCATGGCCTTGAGCACGGGGACGATTCTGGGAATGGCGCAGATATCGTGGCGGCCGCCGATGATCACCTCCACCTCTTGACCCTGATAATTCACGGTACGTTGCGGCTTGGCAATGGATGGAATGGGCTTGATAGCCGCCCTGACCAGCAAAGGTTGGCCTGTGCTGACGCCGCCAAGAATGCCGCCGGCATTGTTGGAGACAAATCCATCAGTCAGGATGGGATCGTTGTTTTCGCTGCCTGAAAGCCTGGCGGCATGGACTCCAGCCCCTATTTCCACGGCTTTGACCGCACCCACGCCCATCAAGGCATAGGCCAATCGAGCATCCAGCTTGTCCAGCACGGGTTCACCCAGCCCCGGCGGTACACCCAGGGCTTGGATCTCCACAATCCCACCAAGACTGTCGCCCTGAGCTCGAAGTTCCTGGATGCGTTCTTCCCACAACAGGACCATGTCCGGATGAACAGCAAAAAAAGGTCGCTGGGCAAGTCCATTTAAGTTCAAGGGGAACGTGGCGGCAACGCCCCCCAGTTCCACGGTGTAGGCATACACCGTGATCCCCAGGGTGCGCAGGAATTCCTGAGCCACGGCCCCGCCAACAACCCGACTGACTGTCTCCCGACCCGAGGCCCTCCCCCCGCCGCGATGGTCCCGTACGCCGTACTTGGCTTGGTAGGTGAAATCTGCGTGTCCGGGCCGGAAGACTTGTTCCAAATGGCTGTAATCCCGGCTGCGTTGGTCCTGGTTGAAAATCACGAAACCGATGGACGTCCCGGTGGTCTGCCCTTTGAAAATTCCTGAAAGCAAACGCACCTGGTCGGGTTCCTTGCGCGAAGAGCTGCCAGAACCATGACCGGGCCTGCGCCGATCCAGTTCGCCCTGAATCACTGCCTCATCCAGAATAATGCCGGCCGGACAACCGTCCACTATCCCGCCCAATGCCGGGCCGTGGGATTCCCCAAAGGTAGTCAAGCAGAACAAGCGTCCAAAGGTGTTGCCGCTCATAAAACCTCCTTTTATGCGGCAGGCCCCGTTGATGCAGCGTGCTTGATCACGGAAGCGCGCTCCTGGCCGGTTGGCAAATCAGCATCCGTGGCATGCACGGGCACATCATAAACAAGCACGGCCCGCGCATCCTGGGGCGTGTATTCAGGAACGATTTCCTGAAGAACGTTCTTGATCATCGCAACATCGTGGCGCAAAGATGCTTTTTCAAGTCGCGTGATCCACAGATGCAATTGATTGAGTCGAATACTCCGGTCAGGTTGGGAAACTGCGCCGGCTTCTTCCTTGAGCACCATGATTTTTTCATGGCTGGTGGCGAACACTCCCTCGTCCTCGGTGATCAATTCTTCGAAAAGCTTCTCCCCTTCCCTGAGGCCGGTAATGACAATGGGGATATCCACGTCCGGCTCCTTGCCCGACAGACGGATCAGGTCTCGGGCCATGTCCAGGATTTTCACCGGCGTCCCCATGTCCAGGACGAAAATTTCTCCGCCCTTGCCCAGAGCCGCGCTTTGCAAAATCAATTGCACTGATTCGGGAATGGTCATGAAGTAGCGGATCATGTCCGGGTGGGTCACGGTCACCGGGCCGCCCAGTTCGATCTGTCTCCGAAACAGCGGGATGACCGATCCAGAGGAACCGACCACGTTGCCGAAACGCACGGCCATAAACTTGGTTTTCCCGTTTTGCATCCTCCGGAGCAACAATTCGGCCACCCGCTTGCTGGCGCCCATGACATTGGTGGGTCGCACGGCCTTGTCCGTGGAAACCAGCACGAAGTGATGTGTTTCATAAGCCAGGGCCTTTTCCATAATCACCCTGCTGCCGACAATGTTTGTGAACACGGCCTGCCAAGGGTTTTTTTCCAGCATGGGGACATGCTTGTAGGCAGCCGCATGAAAGACCACCTCCGGCTTGTATTCTGCGAAAACATCCTCCAACAGTTCCGCATCCTGTACTTGTCCCAACACCGGAACATACGCGAAGAAATGCTGCTCATGCTGCAATTCCATCTGGATGGAATACAAATTGGTTTCGCTGGCATCCAAAAGAATCAGCAGCTGCGGGCCGTAGCGAATGATCTGTCGGCAAAGCTCCGAGCCGATGGACCCGCCGCAGCCGGACACCAGAACCACCTTGTCCGCCAAAATCCCCCGTATTCCTTCGTCGTCAAGGGCCACGGCGGGTCGGCCCAGGAGATCCTGGAAATTGACCTCCCGCAAAGAACGCACGCTGACCTTGCCATCAATGATCTCGCCGATTACCGGCAAGGTCTTGAAGGGAATGTTCACTTCCTTGCACAATTCCACAATCGTGCGCATTCGTGAACCGCTGACCGACGGCAGGGCCAGCAGGATTTCATCCGGCTGCACTTTTTGAGCGACATAGGGCAGCATGGCAATTTCCGCCAACACCGGAACCCCGTGCAGGGTCCGGCCGCGCTTGCCCGGATCGTCATCCAAAAAACCCACCACGTAGTGATCCAAACCAGGATTTTCCAGGATTTCCCGGAGAATTTTTTCGCCCGCGTCTCCTGCTCCGATGATAAGCACCCGTTTGCCCTTGGGCGTGCGCCGCAACGGAACGCACCAGGGGAAATTGCGAATGCTCCCCTGCATGGTATAGCCTGAGCGAATGACCATGCGCAGACCTCCGGTGAAAAGCATGGTGAACGCGGCATCCAGGACAAAAACCGTGCGCGGAAAACCCTCCAGACGGTTCCAGGTGAACATGATTCCCACCAGCACCAGACTGCTGACCAGACATGCCTGGGCGATCTGCCAGAGGTCGCTCAATCCAGTATAACGCCACATCCCCCGGTACAAACCGAACACGAAAAATAAAAGCAGCTTCAAGGGAACCGCTGCCAGAGCGAGTTGAACGATTTGCTCGCGGTACAAGGGCGGTACGTTGAAATCAAAACGAATCAGATATCCCAGGACAATGGCCGCGGAAAAAAGCACGGCGTCCGTGAGCAGCATCAAATAAAGTTTGGGATTCTTGAATTGAACGAACATGAAGGGAAGACGGTTTGACCTTCAAAAAACTGGTGGTTGTGGAAAAAAGACCGAAACAAAGCAAATTACAGCCGCGTTGCCCAAAGGGCGTCCAAGCGTGCCTGGGACGTCAATTGCCTCAAACGAAAAATCAAAAGACTCAGCCAGAGCAGCCCCATGGCTGCCAGGGAAATGCCCATCGTCTGCCACATTTCCGGTTCCATGCCCCCTCCTGTTGCGGAAACCACCGAGGGGTGGATGCTCCGCCACAGCCTGGTGGAAAGAAAGACCAGGGGGATATCCACAAAGGCCACGATTCCCAAAACCGCGCACAACATACGGCGTCTGTTCAAAGGCAGCGGAGAGGAACGCAGGACAATATAGCCCATGTATACGAACCACATGATCAGGGTCGTGGTCAGCCTGGGATCCCATGTCCACCATACATTCCAGGCCGGACGAGCCCAAAGCGATCCTGTAATCAAGGCCAACCCGCTGAAAAAAATTCCGATTTCCGCCGCTGATCCGGCCAGATGATCCCAGAAATCCCTTTTGCGCCAGAGTACGCCTATACTGCCCACAAAAACCATGAAAAAGCTGATCAAGGCCCACCAGGCAAGCGGGAGGTGCAGATAAAACACCTTTTGCACAAGCCCCATGGTCGTTTCCACGGGGGCGTATAGCCAGATGGCCCAGTGGGTCGCGACGAGCGACATCCCGGCAACAAGGACCAGAACAGCGAGAGGAAATGATGTTTTTTTCAATGGTCAGTCTATCCTTCCCGGAAGACCAGGGGGAACAGGATCAGAGCAACGGCGCTGAACAGGGCGTCAAAAGCCAGCACCAAGGTCAACCACTGGTGCTGTTCCGCAAGCCCTTCTCCGGAAAACAGAGCGCCGCACAACTTCACTCCACCCAGAAGCAGGGGCACGAGCAAGGGAAAAAGGATCACGCTGAGCAGTGATTCCCTGGCTGCCTGGCCTTGGCTCAAAGCGCCCAGCAGGGAACCCATAACAACTAAACCAATGTCCACGGCAAGCACAAGCCCCAACCCGCAGAGCCACTGGCCATGCAGGCTTTGCCCCAAAAAAACAATCAGCCCGAGAACAAATACCACTTGGGCCAGAAACAATAAAATTGCACCGGCCAAGGCCTTGCTGGCGAAGACGGCGACCGGGGAAATGGGCGCCATGAGCAGGCCCAAGCGGACATTGTTGGGTTCCTCAAAGTGGTACAGGGCGTTGAACAACAGGACCAAGCCAAAGGCGGAAGCCAGCCAGAACAGGGCCGCAGCGGACTGTCCGGTCATGGTTTCCCCAATGGGCAGGGACAGGCTGAACACAAAGATGATCAAGAGCCCCAAAAGAATCGTCTGGACCAATCCCAATCCCAAACCGAGCATAAGTTTCAAGTCCTTGAACGTCAAAACCTGAATACTAAGCATGACTGCCCCATTGGCCATATTCTGATACTGCGCCCAGATAGGCCATGCGCTTGGCTTCCAGAACCAGAACCCGGTCAGCCATTTTCCGATCCCGGAAACCGTCATGACTGACCCAGACCACTCCGGCCCCTCTCGCCTTGGCTTGCAGGATCTCCTGCTCCAAAATTCTTCGTGAGTCTGTGTCAAGTCCTGTTGCGGGCTCGTCCAGCAGAAGCAGTTTCGGATTGATCAACAGCACCCGGGCCAGGCTGAGGCGCTGGGCCATGCCCCGGGAAAAGGTTCCGGCCCGTTCCAGGGCCGCGGCCTTGAGCCCGACGCGGTCCAGCAAGGGAAGGACGACTTGTCCATCGACACGCAGTCCATGCAACCGGCCCCAGAAGACCAGGTTGTCCGCGGCCGTGAGAAAGGGATAGATAAAGGTTCCATGGCCCAAATAGCCGGTTTTTCCTGTTGTCAGGAAAGAATGCACCGTGCCCGCGACAGGAATCAACAGCCCGGCCATGATCTGCAGCAAGGTGGACTTGCCGGCTCCGTTCGGGCCTATGATCAGCAGAATTTCTCCCGGTCTGATGTCCAAAGAGATCTGACGAAAAACAGGTCGCGGACCAAAAAAATGGCTGACGCTTCGCAATTCAAGAAAGATCTCTTCTTGTCGTGCCATGAAGTCGCTGTCCAGTGTGCTCAACTGGCCGCCTCTTCAAGGTTGCGACCCGACCCCATAACTCCCCGCAAGGACAAGAATCCCAGGAGACAAAGCAGGGTCCCGCCGATCCAAACCCAGTTCACCAGGGGATGGGTGCTTATTTTCAGACTGACGATTTCGTCTTCGGTGAACCCCAGCAGTGTTGCGTAGAGTTCATTGCCCAGGCTGAAGAGTGTGGCGACCTTGGCGTGAGGGCGGTCCCAGGTGCGATAGGAACGCCGTTGCGGCGCCATTTCCCCAATCACACGGCCATCCTTGCTGATGGTCAAATGCGAGGCAAAAACAGCCATGGCCGGCGTGCTCCAGGTTTCCATGTGCGTATAGGTCACGGTAAACGAGCCGATGGTCATGGTCTCTCCGGGACTGAGCACCGCTTCTGCCTCCAGTTTGTATGGCCCTGAAACGGCAATGCCCAAAACCATCAAGGCCAGCCCCAAGTGTACGCCGTAGGCCCCCCAGGCGGTCCGACGCCGACGCAGGGAACGGTTCAAGGAAAAAAGCATGATAATCCCGAAGACAGCGGCCAACCCGGCACTGGCTCCGATTATGGCCACGGGCAACCTGATGCCGTTGATCCAGAGCAGCGTCCCCAGGGCCAGCCAAATCCCCGCCAGAAAGGCAAACCATTTGCCGTACCTGATTCCCCGTTTCCATTGCAACCAGGGGCAAAATACCAGCAGAACCGCGATCATGGCGAACAGGGGCAAGCAAACACGATTGTAGAATCCGGCGTCCAGGCCCATGGGACTCTCCGTCCACAGGGAGCTGATCACCGGCCAGAAGGTTCCTAAAAGCACCACCATGGCCAAGGCCAAAAAAATCCAGGCAGCCACGATCAACAGACCCTGGCGACTGACGAGTCCGCTTAATGGGCGATCCTCCCGGCCAGGACCGAAAAAAAGCACTAGGATGGTCACAATCAGGCTGAAAATGATGAACAGCAGCAAGGGTGTGCCCACACCGCCGTCTCCAAAGGCGTGCAAAGATTCGATCACGCCGCTGCGTACCAGGTACGTCGCCAAAAAGCAGAGGGCCAAGGTTAAAATCATCAGCAGGACATTGGTTTTGCCCAGGGCCTGTCGTCCCTGGCCGACCAAAGCGGTATGCAAAAAGGCTGTGGCTGAAAGCCAGGGAATCAGGGAGGCGTTTTCCACGGGATCCCAGGCCCAGTAGCCGCCCCATCCCAGCTCCATATAGGCCCACCAGGCACCGAGAATGATCCCTGCGGAAAGAAAAATCCATGCGGTCAAGGTCCAGTTGTGGGCGATACGAATCCAGGACTGTCTCTCTCCAGCTATCCAACACGCCAGAGCCAGGCAGGCGGGGATGGTAAAGCCGGCATACCCCAGAAAAAGGGTCGGCGGGTGAAAGATCATGCCCGGGTGTTGCAGGAGTGGATTCAAACCCTGACCGTCCAGGGGCGCGGGAGAAATTTCCAAAAAAGGATTCTGCACCCCGGTGAGCAGATGAAGAAAGAATGCTTGCGTCCCCAGAAAAAACATCCAGAAAAATATTTTCGTTTCCTCGCGAAGACCATGGTAGCGGGGGGAAAAAATCCAGACCACCCCGAAAATCGTTACCATCCAGCCCCAGAAAAGCATGGAACCGGCCTGTCCGGCCCAAAACGCGGTCAAGGTATAGAACAACGGCAAAGTCATATCCGAATAACGACTGACATAAAGCAGTGAAAAATCCCGGCTGTAAAAGGCCCAGAACAAAAAAAGCGCACTGATGGTCGTCAATGCACAGGCCACTATTTGCGCGTTCTCCACCCAGGATAGCAGACGAGAGCGGCCCTGCCAGGCTTGATGGACGGAGGTCGCGGCGGCCAGCAGGGACACAAGCAGTGCTGCCAATAGACTGGCATAAGGAAACCAATGCATGGGATTTTCTCCAGAAATGAAAACGGCCCGCTATGCAACAATCACCCGCGGACCGCCTTTGTTCAAAGGGACGTGAATACGCCGATCATCCGGACCGGTTTTCCTTTTCATATTTGGAAGGACACTTGGTCATCAATGTTTTGGCGTTGAAAAAACCGGCTTCCTGGACAACAAAACCGCCTTCCAGGATAACTTCAGCCCCGGGCTCGAACAGGTCGGGCACTACGCCGCGATACTGCACCGGAATGCGCAGGGCTGGATTTTCACTGTCCGCCAGCAAAAAATGCACGCCCATGGCTTGCGCATCATACTCCAGACCCTCCTCGGCCACGGTTCCGAAAAGTCGGATCTGTTGCATATCCTCGGCCGGCATGGCCAGTGCCTCGGACACATTCAGAAAATAGACGCTGTTCTGTTTCAGCCCGGCAACCAGAAGTGCGGTCATGCCGGCGAGAAACAGACCCAAGGCCATGATATATACCAGACGCGAATTCTTGCTCTTTGTCATGGATGTTCCATCTCTTGTGCAGGTCATGAAGGAAGTTTTCTACTATCTGTTTCAGCCTCTGGTGACAAGGGTTTTACAGCCTGGCCCACAAGTTGGCGGCGACGCTGCCTGGCTAACTCGCGCATGTCCACCACCTGATCGGTTTCATCAACTATTTCACTGCCCAGAATTTCCTCCAGCACGTCTTCCAGAGTCACCAGACCAGCCAGCCCCCCGTATTCGTCGAGCACGATGAACATGTGCATTCTGGATTCGAGAAAACGCACCAAAAGCCTGTCCAGGGTCATGGTTTCAAGGACGAACTGCACGGATTTCATCAATTGACTCAATTTCAAGGTATCCTGGTCGTTGGCCAAGGCTTCCAGCATCTCCCGGCGATAGACAATGCCCACAATGTCTTCGCTGTCCTCTTCTTCAAAAACCGGGATGCGGCTGTGCGGCCAGATGGCCTTCATTTCCTTGGCCTGGGCCACGGTCCAATGCGAAGGAAAGGAAAAAATCACGGTGCGCGGCGTCATCACGTCCTTGACCATCTTCGTATCCAGGGTCAGTATATTGCGGATGGACAGCTCCTCGTAAGGCTTGATCACTCCGGCCCGACGGGTCATGCTGATCACAGCGCGCAGGTCCTCTTCAGTGGCGTCCGGACCGACCTTTTTGCGGCCCACCAGGCGGGTCACAAAGCCCAATACCCAGATCGCGGGGCTGAAAACAATCACCAGAAACCACAAAGGCTTGGCCAGCCAAGCAGCCAGCTGTCTGGAATACATGACCCCCATGGTCTTTGGCATAACCTCTGAAAAAACAAGGATCGCCAGGGTGAACGCCAGTGAAAAATAGACCAGACTTTCCGTGCCGAACATTGCCGCGGCAAAAGCCCCGGCCACGGCCGCCCCGGCTGTGTTGGCCACGGTATTCAAGGTGAGGATGGCGGAAATGGGGCGCTCCACATTGCTGCGCAGTTCAAAAAGCAGTGCACCGTTTTTTTTCCCGCCCTTGCGCATCTGCTCCAAATGGCTCCAGGGCACGGAGTAAAGCACCGCCTCGCTCAGGGAACAAAATGCGGAAATCAAGACCGCCAGACCGATTGCCAAGAACAATTCAAACATAGCGATTTTCCTGGATAACGCTTAATGACCCCATTGCCCTGTAATGTCCTCCTGGATCGAGACGGCACTGTCATTGAAGATCGCCATTATCTCTGTGACCCCGAACTGGTGCAGCTGACGCCGGGAGCCGGTCCGGCCCTGGCCGCCTTGGCAAGAGCCGGATGCCGGCTGTTTCTGGTAACCAACCAATCCGGTCTGGGCCGCGGATATTTCAATCACGCGCAATACCAGGCCGTGCAGGACAGGCTGGACCACATGCTGCGCCCTTTCGGCGCGGCATTCGCGGCCACGGCCATGTGCCCACATTCCCCGGACCACGGCTGCTCCTGCCGCAAGCCTTTGCCCGGCCTGTGGGAGGAACTGCGTCATGGCCACGGTCTGTTCCCGCAACAGTCAATGATGATCGGCGACAAGGCCGCGGACATTCTGTTCGCCAAGGCCTGCGGCCTGGCCGCGTCCATCCTGGTGCTCACGGGCCAGGGCCGGAAAGCCGCCCAGGACATGGGCCTGCCCCCGCTGCGGCAGGGCTGGCTTGAACTGCATGAAAAAAAGCCCCACCAGCCCGACGTGGTGGCCAAAGATCTGACCGCGGCAGCCCGCTGGATTCTATCTGTTGCGACCTGACGAGTCATCACAAAGTGACAGGGTTTGTCATTTTTGGTGGGCCATTAACGTGCAGCGCTTTCCAGCCGCCAGATTTCGCCCTTGTCAATGGCGACATAGAGTGCGCCGTCCAGCCCCAGGACCAAGGAGCGCATCCGCTGCCTGGGCAGATCAGGGATGACGCTCGCTTTCATGGTCATGTCGTTTACGTCTAAGTGCAACAGCTCGATGCGCGCCCCGCGCAAAAATCCCACAGCCAGTCGTCCTTCCCAGGCCTTCCAGCGCGGCCCCTCCAGAAAGACGCACGGCCCCATTCCTTCGGAATCGCCGTGGTTGTTCCAGGACGGTCTGAGCGCATTGGGGAACCTGGCCAAATCAGTCATGGGCGTGGGCTTGCCCTCAGGGTTGTTGGAGATGTACCCGCAGTAGCCGTTCATGCAGGACACCCCCGGCATTGGCGAAGGATCCCAGCCGCCGTTGCCGCCCGGAACAAGCGGCGTCACTTCGTCGTTATGACCAGGACCGTGTTCGCAGGCGAACGGACGGCCTGTGCCGGGACGAAACGCGATACCCTGCACGTTGCGGTGTCCATAGGTGAAGATGCGCGGATCCCCTCCCGCCGGTGTGTTGTTGCCCGGCGCGGCATGACCGTCGCGGTCGACACGCAGCACCTTGCCGCCCAGACGGGAAAGATCCTGGGGCAGCGGCCCGTCGTGGTTGTCGCCGGTAGCAACGTAGAGATAGCCGTCAAACGGGCTGAACCGGAGCCGGCCGCCGCTGTGCGCGCCCGCCAGCCCCCAGCGGTTCAAGGACTGTTTGTAGGGAATGTCAGCTATCAGGTCCGTGCGGTCAAAAACCGCGGTGTAGGCTTCGTCAAGTGTCAGGCGGACCACGCGGTTGGTTTTCATCCCGTCGGCCTTAGAGGCCATGAAGACGTAAACAAAACGGTTTTGGGCAAACGCTGGATCCACAGCCACCCCCAGCATGCCGCTTTGGCCCTGACAGAAGAAGTCGTCCGCCTCCAGAAGCGCGCCGGCGCTTCCGAACAAAAAGCGAACCGTCCCATCAGGGAGGCGCACGGACAGTCCACGGCATTTTTCCGTGAACAGCATGGCCTCGTCCTGCGCAAAGGCCAAATCCCACGGATTGCTCAGGCCGGACATGACCACCGTGCGATGTACTTGCGGTTCGCCCGCATCCCCCGCCGAAGAGTGATCGCGACCACAATGGGCATAAAAGGCCACGAACAAAACAGTGAGCAGCAAGGGCAGCGCTTTTGTCTTCCGTTTCATGAATTCACCTCCGTGTGGATGAAGGCAAAGAATTTGCTTCACGCGAGGCGGGCAAATGAAGGTGAGACTCTTGTCGTCATGTCAACATTTGATATGAGCGGCGTACGGATGCTGGCGAAGCCCGCTGAAGCATGTTTGCTGGATGAAAGGGCACGAGACACCTGCCTTACCCCAGCATATCCGCAATGGCGTAAAGCTTACCAGGCTTCTGGCCGGCGATCCACTTGGCAGCACGCAGCGCGCCCTGAGCGAACGTCTCTCGTGAATGGGCCCGATGGGTGACCTCGATGCGTTCGCCTGGGCCCAGAAAATACACGGTGTGGTCCCCCACCACGTCCCCGCCGCGGATGGTCTGCACGCCGATTTCCTGCTCCGGACGTGCGCCGATGATCCCTTCCCGGCAGTACCGCTTGGTCTTTTCAAAATCCCAGCCCTTGGCCTCGGCCAAACATTGGGCCAGCTTCACGGCCGTGCCGCTGGGCGCGTCCTTCTTAGCTTTGTGGTGTAATTCCACCATTTCCAGGTCATAGGCCGGCCCGAGCATGGTCACCAGTCGGGGCAGCAGCCGCAGCAAAACATTCACGCCCACGCTCATGTTCGGGGCCCACAAAATCGGGGCCTGCTCGGCCGCGGTCCGCACCTGGGCGGTCTGCTCCGCGTTCAGGCCGGTGGTGCCGATTACAGCCCGATGGCCCATGGCTGCCACGGTTTTGGCCGTGGACACGGATACCTCTGGCGTGGTGAAATCGATAACCACCGCGTTGGAAAGTTTGGCCAAGACTTCCTCCAGGCTGTTGCCCACCACGCACCCCAGGGCTTCCAGCCCGGCTTCCAGCCCAGGACGCTCCACCACCCCGACCAGATTCAATTCAGGGTCTTCCTGCGCCAAGCGGACCAGGGTCGATCCCATCCGCCCTTTGGCCCCCATCATGACCACTGCGCATGCGCTCATATTTGCCTCCTTTACGTTCGTGTGATGTATAATGTTCTTGATCGAACGCGAGTCGAAACCGAAACGGGGCAACCCAGAAAAAAGTATGTCACGGTTCTTCCCGACATTGCTTGATCATGCCTATAAACTCCTCCGGCGACAACACGGCGAGCCCCAGTTCCTGCGCCTTGGCCAGTTTGGAGCCGGGATCCTCCCCGGCCACCACGTAGTCCACCTTTTTGGAGACGCTGCCGGCCACGATGCCCCCGGCCGCCTCCACCAGTTGGCCGGCTCCGGCACGGGACAGACTGGGCAGGATTCCGGTGAACAAAACCCGTTTGCCCGCCAAAGGCGATGCCTTGCCGTCGGGGTTTGCCATTGGAGACGACTGTGCAGGCCATAATCCAATTGCCTTGAATCTCTTCAGCAGGTTCTGGTTGTCCGGAGTGGTGAAAAAGCCGCGGATGGACGCGGCCACCTCCGGGCCGATGTCCGGCAACCTTTGCAGTTCTTCGCTCTCGGCCTGGGCCAGGGCGTCCAGATCTGGAAAATGCTCCGCCAGAACCCGCGCGGTCTGCGCCCCCACATGGCGGATGCCCAGGGCGCGGATGAAGCGAGTTAAATCCGTGTTGTCCTTGACCCGGGCAATAGCCGCGACAATATTCTCGGCCAGCTTCGGCCCCATCCGTTCCAGTCCAAGCAGGTCCTGACGCCTCAAGGCAAAAATATCCGCCGGCGACAGAACCAGCCCCTTGTCCACCAGGGTTTCCACCCATTTGCGGCCCAGGCCCTCCACGTCCAGACCGGCCTTGGAGGTAAAATACATCAAGCCTTCCTTGAGTTGGGCCGGACAGGACAAATTCTGGCAACGCCAGGCCGCTTCGCCGGGCAGCCGCATTGTCGGGCCGCCGCAGGACGGACAGTAATCGGGAAAAGCGAAAATTTGTTCCGCGCCGGTGCGTCGCTCCACCAGGGGACGAACCACCTCGGGGATCACGTCGCCTGCCCGCTGGACCACCACATGGTCGTGAATGCGCAGATCCTTGGCCCGGATTTCGTCCTCGTTATGCAAAGTGGCCCGGGAAACCGTGACTCCGGCCAGGGAAACAGGCTCCAACACGGCCACGGGCGTGAGCACACCGGTCCGCCCTACCTGAATCTGGATGTCGTTGAGCCGCGTCACGCCCTGGGTTGCGGCGAATTTCCAGGCCAATGCCCACCGCGGGGCCTTGGCTGTGGAACCCAATGATATTTGCTGAGCCAGGTCGTTGATTTTGGCCACCACGCCGTCAATATCATACCCCAGTGCGGCCCGTGCCTCGGCCACCTGCCTGTAGTGGTTCTCCACATCCTCAGGCGTCCAGCAAAGCCTCGACAATTCCGGCACGGCAAACCCCAATTCAGCCAGACCACGCATAATTCCTTCCTGGGTCAGCCAGGCCCGTCGGTTTTCAGGCCAACGGACCTGCCCGATACCGTAGGCGTAGAAGCGCAGCGGACGCTTGGCCGTGATCCTGGGATCGAGTTGACGCACGGAACCGGCTGCGGCATTGCGTGGATTGGCGAAAATCTTGGCCCCGCTTTGTTCCTGTGCGGCGTTAAGCGCGGCAAAATCCGCATGGGCAATGATCACTTCGCCGCGCACTTCCAAATACTCCGGCATGTGAGGGGAAGAAGTGCGCAGAACCAGCGGCAGGTTGCGCACCGTGCGCATGTTCACGCTGACGTCTTCGCCTACACTGCCGTCGCCTCGGGTGCCTGCCCGGACCAGGCGGCCCTGCTCGTAGACCACTTCCACGGCCAGACCGTCCAGTTTGGGATCCACCCAGAACGCGAATGGCTCACCTGCTAAAAGCCGTTTGGTCCGAACCACGAAGCCGTGCCATTCCTCCCGGGTAAAGCCATTGTCCAGGCTTTGCATGGGCAGATTGTGAACAAACGGCAAAAATGCGGGCAACGGCACGCCGCCCACGCGTTTGGTGGGAGACTGGGGATCGGCCAGCTCCGGGTGCCGTTGTTCCAAATCCTGCAGCTCCCGGTACAAGGCGTCGTATTCCGCATCGGATATCTCCGGATCATCCAGAACATAATATTGATAATCGTGATGACGGATCAGGGCGTACAGTTCCTTGATCCGTTCATCGGGTGTCCCGGCAGGAGAGGTCACAGGCGTTCCTCGTCAGTAAAGTCTTTTTTGGCTTGCGCCAAGAAATTATGATAATTCGGACCCAGCCGCTGTTCAAGATATGCCTGCTCCAGGGATGCTGCAATCTTCAGGAAGCCGGGAATGGTCCTGGCCGTGGAATGATGAACATGACGCACGCGGACCTCGTGATCCACGATCACCGGCCAGCCTCCTCGGAAAGCGGACCAAGAAAAAAAAACGTCCACGCCGTAGCCGTAGGGATTATCCTGGAAGTCGAGCCCCCCCACGTCGCGCCAACAGTCCAGGCTGATCAGTGGGGCCACGCCGTCCACGAATACGGCTCGACGGTAGGCCATTCCGGGGACAGCCACCATCTGGGGATGATAGGGATGCTGTTCAAAGGACGGCGAATACACCCCCACGGGCCCGATGCTTTTTTCCATGACCTGCAGTCGGCTCCAGACCCGCTGCAAATGCGGCGCCGGGGAAACAAAATACAGATCGTTGTTCATAAACCAAACGTGGCTCCAGCCCTGGGATGAAAAAAAACGCAGACAATAATCCAGGGCGCCGGCCCAGTAGAGGTTGCTGTCCAGGCGTTGCCAAGCGTGCGGATAGGGCTGTGGAGCATGGTTGTCCAAAACGAAAATGCGTTGCAACCACGATGGATCGCTTTCCATCAGTTGCCGGTGCAGCCGCTTGGTGATCTCGGGCCGACCATAATGCAGGATAACCGCAGCCAAGGCAAAATCAGCCATGATCGGATTCCAGCAGTACACGACGAAGCCGGGCGACTTCGTCGCGCAGTCGGGCCGCGGTTTCGAATTCCAAGTTCTTGGCCGCGGCGCGCATCTTTCGCTCCAACGTCTTGATCTCCCGACCCAGCGTCTTGGGATCGTTGGAAACGCCGTAGCCCCCCCCGGTTTCCCGCAACCAAATTGATTGATCCTGTTCCTTGCCTTGGGCATAGATCCGCCCCAGGATGTCGTCCATGCCTTTGACAATGGTGGCCGGGACAATACCGTGCGCGGCGTTGAACTCCTCCTGCAGCCGACGCCGCCGCGTCGTCTCGTCCATGGCCTGACGCATGGATGCCGTGACCGAGTCCGCATAGAGGATGACCCGGCCGTGATCATTGCGTGCGGCCCGGCCAAAGGTCTGAATCAGGGAGCGGAAGGAGCGGAGAAACCCTTCCTTGTCCGCGTCCAGGATGGCCACCAGGGAGACCTCGGGCAGATCCAGCCCCTCACGCAGCAGATTGATGCCCACCAGGACGCTGAATTCCCCTCTGCGCAAGGCCTGAATAATGGCCACCCGTTCCAGGGTGTCGATGTCCGAGTGCATATACCGTGCGCTCATGCCCATGTTCTGGAGGTATTCCGTCAGATCCTCGGCCATGCGCTTGGTCAGCGTGGTCACCAGGACCCGCTCGTTGCGCTCTTGGCGCAGTTTGCACTCGGCCAGTAAATCGTCCATCTGGCCGCGCACGGGCCGAATTTCGACCACAGGGTCCAGCAAGCCCGTGGGTCGGATGATCTGCTCCGCCACCCGCCCTTGACTGTGTTCCAGCTCAAAAGGCCCCGGCGTCGCGGAAACGTGAATCACCTGGCCGACCCGCTCCCAGAACTCCTCAAAGCTCAAAGGGCGGTTGTCCAGGGCCGAGGGCAGACGGAACCCGAATTCCACCAGGGTCTTCTTGCGGGACAAGTCCCCATGGTACATCCCCCCAATCTGGGGCACGGTAATATGCGATTCATCCAAAAACACCAAAAAATCCGAAGCAAAATAATCCAGCAGACAGGCCGGGGGCTGGCCCGGTCGGCGATTGTCCAAATGTCGGGAGTAGTTCTCAATGCCTGTGCAGTAGCCCAACTCCTCGATCATTTCCAAATCCAGCATGGTTCGTTGTTCCAGGCGCTGGGCCTCCACCAGCCGGTTTTCCTGCTGCAGAAGCCGCAGCCTTTGTCCCAATTCCTCGCGGATATCCGCCATGGCCCGTTGCAGGTTGTCCTGGTCCGAAACATAATGGCTGGCCGGATAGATCACGGTTTTTCGGACTTGGCCCAACCTTTGGCCGGTCAAGGGATCCACTTCCAGGATGGATTCCAGCTCGTCGCCGAAAAATTCCAGATGCAAGGCTCGTTCGTGGCTGTAGGCCGGGATGATTTCCAAACTGTCCCCGCGCACCCGGAACGTGCCCCGGTGAAAATCATAATCATTGCGCTCATACTGCACTTCCACCAGACGGCCCAAAAGTTCGTTCATGCTCAGGCGCTGGCCGACCTCGATGGGAATGACCATCTTGGCGTAGTATTCCGGCGAACCCAGACCGTAAATGCAGGAGACCGAAGCCACGATGAGCACGTCCCGTCGGGTGAGCAAAGCATGGGTTGCGGCGTGGCGCAGCTTGTCGATTTCCTCGTTGATGGAGGAATCCTTCTCAATGTATGTGTCCGAATGCGGCAGATAGGCTTCCGGCTGGTAGTAGTCGTAATAGCTGACGAAATATTCCACCGCGTTGTTCGGGAAAAGCTGTTTGAATTCATTGAACAACTGGGCCGCAAGGGTCTTGTTCGGGGCCATGACCAGGGTCGGCCTGTTCATTTTGGCGACGACCTGGGCCATGGTGAAGGTCTTGCCCGATCCGGTCACGCCCAGCAGGACTTGTTGGTCCGCGCCCTGCTCCACGCCCGAGACCAGATAATCGATGGCCGCAGGCTGATCGCCCTGGGGCGCAAAGGAGCTGACCAACGTGAATAACGCCGGAGACGGTGAAGGATTCTTCGGAGCGGACGGCATCGTTGCGATAATGGAGATCAAATGATAACGGGTTGACCCGAGGTTTCATGTACTCGACCATTCACACTTTTCCAAGAGGAACACCATGGATTTGAACATTGCCGCTACGCATCAAGAGGCCCCCGTGGCCCGCGCCCATGTTTTGACCATGACCATCAAGAGTTTCAAGGGGCGACGCAACGTTGACGTCCATCTTTACAGAGCCCAATGGAATCCTGATGAAATGGAGCACTACGACTGGGAAAAACTCCTGGGTGATGTTGAACACCCCGAGTCCGGCATTGATCCGGAAAACAGCCGCAAGGTGCTTCTGGAAGCCTTTACTCTGGACGAACGGGATCAGCTTATACAGTATCTCCAAAATCGCTACGGCTCAAAGCTGGAAAGCATCGCTTCATGTTCCTTGAATTTTCCGATTCCCAGAGGCTTGACCGCCCTTTCGGACGTCGCCGAGGGCAAAAGCGTCGGCCGTATACGTCTGGAAAACGTCCCCAAGTACACCTTGTCCTTTCCCGTACATGGGCTGTTCGATCTGAACCAGCACGAGCCGATCATGGAAGCCAACGGACGGCAACAGATCTGACCCTTCATCAGGATAAGCGTTTCCTGAGGGCGAACTCGGTCAAACAACCGACGACGCAAAAACAGGCCAAGACCGGCAAAAAATGCATCCCGCGAAAGGACATCTCATCGAGTACGCGGATGTCCACCTCCGGACGCATCTGTCCATGGTCCAACCAGGCTGGGCTCCTCCAGGGCCTGTTGAAGCAGCTTGAGGAACAATTGGCGCGGAATCTCTCGAGCCCCGTGACGAAGCATGTGTTCCGTGGTTTGCTGGCAGTCCACCAATTGAAATTTCCAGGCGCGCAATATGCCGATCAGGTCAACGAGGGCAACCTTAGAGGCGTTGGCCCGGGCATGGAACATGGACTCTCCAAAAAATGCCCGGCCCAAGGCCAAACCATAAAGGCCGCCAACGAGATCATTTTTCTCCCAAACCTCCACGGAATGAGCCACGCCTGCCTGATGCAGCAGGCAATATGCCTGTTGCATTTCAGGGACCAGCCAGGTACCAGGACCCTGGCGGCGGGAAGTGTTCGCGCATGCCGCAATCACTTCGTCAAAGCATGTGTCATAGGTGACGCAAAAACGCCCGCTGTTCAGGACCCGGCGCAGGCTGCGGGGAATGTGCAGATCTTCGGGGAAAAGAACCAGTCGAGGGTCCGGCGACCACCAGAGGATAGGAGCGCCTGGGCCATACCACGGAAAAATGCCCAACGTATAGGCATGAATCAGGCGGGCCGGGCTGAGATCCCCGCCCACGGCCAGCAGGCCGTCTGGTTCGGCCATTTCCACCAGGGGAAAAGCGATCTGTCTGCCCAGGGCGTGGACCGGCATTACTCGTAGCTGAAAATCAGCCCCTCACCTTCTCCGTCTTCGGGGAAATCCACCAGCACTGTCCCCCCCTTGGCCAGCCGTCCAAAAAGCAGTTCATCGGTCAGGGGGTCCTTTACTGCGCTCTGGATGAGTCGACCTAACGGTCGGGCGCCGAATACCGCGTCAAAGCCTTTTCGGCCCAGCCAGGTTCTGGCCTTGTCGGTCAAACGAACTGTAACCCGCTTGTCCTTGAGCTGTCGGTTCAGTTCCGTCAAGAACTTGTCCACGATCTGTTCCATGATTTCCGGAGTCAAGGAGCGGAAATTGATCGTGGCATCGAGACGGTTGCGAAATTCAGGCGAAAAAAGCTTTTCCACGACTTTCTTGCCCAGCGCCCCACGATCATCATGGCCAGGGTCGGCCGGGCCGAATCCGATGCTGACCGCAGACATTTCCCGGGCACCGGCATTGGAAGTCATTAACATAATGGTGTTTCGAAAATCCGCCTTGCGTCCGGCATTGTCGGTTAATGTAGCGTAATCCATGACCTGCAAAAGGATGTTGAATAGATCCGGATGGGCCTTTTCAATTTCATCCAGGAGCAGGACGGTATGCGGGTTTTTGCGGATTGCATCCGTGAGCAGCCCGCCTTGTTCGAACCCGACATAGCCGGGCGGCGCGCCGATCAAGCGGGCCACGGCATGCTTTTCCATGTATTCGCTCATGTCAAAGCGCAGGAAGTTGATGCTCAAGACCGATGCCAACTGCCTGGCCAGTTCCGTCTTGCCAACGCCCGTGGGACCGGTCAGCAGGAAACAGCCGGTGGGCTTCTCCTCCGGACCGAGTCCTGCCCTGGAGCGCTTGATGGACTTGGCCAGACTCTCCACGGCCTCGTCCTGCCCGAATACGACCTGTTTCAGTTGGGCCTCCAGATTCTTCAACTGTTCACGGTCCGAGGAAGAAACCCGAGTTTCCGGAATCCGAGCCATGCGCGCCACCACACGCTCCATCTCCACGGGACGAATGGTGTTTCGTCGACGCCCGGGGGCATTCAACTTGAACACCGCTCCGGCCTCGTCAATCACGTCAATGGCCTTGTCCGGAAGAAAACGGTCGTTGATATGCCGAATGGACAGGTCCACTGCCGCCTCCAGGGCGGACGGAACGTAACGCACCCCGTGATGCTCCTCGTAATAGGGCTTCAGACCACGCAAGATCAGGACGGTCTCATCACGGCTGGGTTCGGCGATTTCCACCTTCTGGAATCGGCGGGACAGGGCTCGGTCCTTTTCAAAATGGTTCTTGTATTCCTCATAGGTGGTGGAACCGATGCAGCGCAGCTTTCCCGAGGCCAATGCCGGCTTGAGCAGGTTGGAAGCGTCCATGCTGCCGCTGCTGGTGGCCCCGGCGCCGACCACGGTATGAATCTCGTCAATAAACAGGATGGCGTCCGGGACGCTTTCCAACTCCTTCAAGACCCCTTTGATCCGGGCCTCGAAATCGCCGCGGTACTTGGTGCCGGCCAGGACCGCGCCCATGTCCAAAGCGAAGACCTGGGCCGTGTGCAAATAGTCCGGCACTTCCCCTTGGGCGATGCGCAGGGCCAGCCCTTCGGCCATGGCTGTTTTGCCCACTCCGGGATCGCCAACATAGATGGGATTGTTTTTGCGGCGCCGGGCCAAAATTTGCATGGTCCGCAACAATTCCAGCTTGCGACCCACCAGGGGGTCGATTTCCTTGTTGCGGGCCTTGGCCACCAGATCAACCGTAAACTGGGCCAAAAATGTCTCCTGCTTCTCCTTGGTGGAATCACCTCCGGTGCGGCATGAAGCGCAGCCCTCGTCCTCGGGCTGACCCTGAACCGGCATGCCGTGAGAAATGTATTCCAGAATTTCCGTGCGCTCCACGCCGTGCGACTGTAAAAAGAAGCGGGCGTAAGATTCCTGTTCCTGGCATATGGAAGCGAGTACGTCGCCAACGCTGACCTCATTCTTACCCGAGGATTGGACATGCAAAATGGCGCGTTGAATGACTCGCTGCAGACTGGGCGTCTGCACCACCTCGGTCATTCCTTCAGCAGGCGCAACCTGCAGATGATCGAGGAAAAAACGTTCCAATTGTCCTTTTAACCGGACCATTTCCACGCCGCAATGTTCCAGAATGTCCCGGGCCGAGGAATTCCTGATCAAGGCATAGAGCAAATGCTCCAGGGTAAGGAATTCGTGGTTGCGCACCCTGGCCTCGCGCAAGGCCACCAGAAACGCCCGTTGCAGTTCCTTGCTTACCATAAGTTTAAACCTCTTCCATCGTACATTTCAAGGGGAAACCGTTCTTTCGGGCCAAATGATGAACCAAGGCCACTTTGGCCTCGGCGATTTCGGCCGTGTAGACTCCGCAGATGCCCACCCCCTCGTTGTGAACCTTGAGCATCACCTGGGAGGCCTCGTTTTGCGTCTTTCCAAAAACCGTCATCAAAACATGCACCACGAATTCCATGGTCGTATAGTCGTCATTGTGCAGCAGAACCTTGAAACGCCGCGGTCGATCAAGCTGGTTTTCAATGAGCACCTCTCCGTCAATCCGAGGTTCTGCAGTATCGAGAGTCAATGCCATATCCTTGTCCGGTTTATAAAATTTCTCAGCAGCAAGTATCATTCCGATGTGGTTGAATCTAGCTAACAACGTTGAGCTGCTTGTCAATTCCCGGAAAATCGGGATTCAATTCCTTGACGCGCAGGAAGAGCTTTCTGGCTTCATCATTCTTTTTCATGTGCTGCATGGCCAGAGCGATGTTGTAGGCCACCACGTCGGTGGAAAGCAGTTCGTCCCTGTTGATGTCCAGCGCTCTTTGAAAGGCGTCGTAAGCATCCCGGAAACGCTTGCCTTCCATGTAGGCCATTCCGATGTTGTAGTGGATGATGTCCGTATCCTTGGCCACGTTCAGAACCTTTTTGAACTCCTTGATGGCCTGCTCCCACTTGCCCTGCTTGCGCAGGGCGATTCCCAGGCGATTAAAGACATGAACATCCGAACTGGTCAATACCGTCTTGGCGTCCACGATTTCACGAAAATAGCGCTCGGCAAGCTTGGGTTCAAATTGCAAACATGCCTCGGCCACGGACAGCTTGATGGTG
>DSBL01000132.1 GCA_011049455.1 Desulfonatronum sp.
AGCACAAGCCTGGCCTGTCGGGCTTGGGTCGTCTCCTCCAGGGCCGAACCGGCCACAATGCTTCGTCCCAGCAGGGACGCGACCATGGCCGTGAGCAGGCCGGCCACCATCAAAGCCACCAGGATCTCGATCAGGGTGAAACCGCCTGGACCGAAAGCTCGCTTCGGGTTCATGGACGGACTCCGGGCCAGAACCATTCCAGGGTTCGTTCAGGGGTGCGGGTGACAAGCACGACCCACGGGCCCGGTCTGTCCTCTTGAACCGGGGCCGGACTGACCCTCCATTGTCTGTTCGAATGCTGTTCTGGCCGGCGCCATCCTGTATCGTCGCCCATCCGAGCCAAATTCTGACCCAGCAACGCTTCCTGGGCCAGGTTGACATGCTCCCAGAACACGTCGCCGTCCCTGGCCTGGTTCAAACCATGCCGCTGCAAGGCCAGGAGTCCCGAAGACAACACGGACGCAACCACGAGGGCCACCAAAACTTCCATCAGAGTGAAGCCACGAGAAGAATGCATCAATAGCTTCCCTGGTAATTCGCCAAAACCAGTCGTGAGGAAAGATCCGCCGTGGTCCAGCGTTCCCCGGAAAACAAAGCCAGCACCAGCCTGTCCATGCATCCATGGGCATAGACCCGGAAAACCGCTCCTCCCGCCGGGCAGGGTGTGTTGTTCACCCGGCACTCGGCAATTCCCGAAGGCAGCCGGACTGCTTCTTCCCCCCAAACCAGGCGGCCGGGCTGTCTTTCCACGCGCAACTCCTGAAATCGTCCACAAGAAAGTGCCGCGGCTCCGGCCCGGGCCAACAAGTCGTTGACCTCGGCCAAGGGTTTGTCCCGAGTCAAAGACCGGTCCGTGGGATCCAACCTGGGCAGCAGGGTGAACCAGCCCAGGGCCACGATGAGCAGAACCGTCAACAGCTCCATCAAGGTCAAGCCGGATTGCCGCGCACAAGGGATGTGCTCGCCTTTTTTCCGACCAACAGCTGAAGATCGCGCGATGCAATTTGACAAGCGTTTTTCTGATTTTTTGTTTGTGATAAAACCTATTGGAGTTCCCAGCTTCGCAAATCCGCGGCAAAGCCGTCCCCGCCCTCCTTGCCGTCCGCGCCCAGGCTGATGATTTCGTATTCACGCTCCTGCTCGCCGGGGGACCGATACAGATACTCGTTGCCCCAGGGATCCCTGGGCAGGGCGTCACCTTCCAGGTATCCGCCGCTGCGATAGTTGCGGGGCGCGGGGCCGCTCTCCGGCCTGCGCACCAGCGCGGCCAGTCCCTGCTCGGTGGTCGGGTACGTGCCGTTGTCCAGCCGATACAATCGAAGGGCCGATTCCAGAGTGCGGATGTCCATCATGGCCTTGGCCACCCTGGCCTCCTCCGGACGATCCATGATCCTGGGCACTAACAGCGTGGCCAAAAGCCCCAGGATGACCACGACGATCATAAGCTCGATCAGGCTGAAGCCGCGCTGATGATTCATTCTGCTTCTCCTTGGAATTCGGTCGGTTGATGGGGCATGGGAACCCAAGAGGGCTCGATTTCCACACGCAGGCTCTCCCGGATCGGAAGCTTTCCTTCCGGAGGCAAAGCCAAGTCCGGTTCCGCCTTTCGCCCCCCTGCCGGCTCGTCCCACCAAAAGAAAAAACGGTCCCTTGACAGAGAACGACCATACAGAACCCGGCCGTCGCGGACCATGACCGGATCGGCCAGGGCATATTCCACCGCAGCCCAATGAAACCGCCCCGCCGTGTCCACCTCAAGCTCCTGCCAGTCCTTTTGCCGGCACTGCTCCTCGTCAGCGGGGAATCCATCCGAGGCGGAATAGCATCGGTAACTGCCATCCAAATCCTTCAACCGCAGGCTGCCTGCGGACGGCGAGGCCCACACCCGCAGGCCGGGACGTCCCAGATGCATCTTGCGCAGCCAGCGTCTGTCCTCGGTTTGATAGGCCAGCAGCCCGGCATCCAGGGAAAAACCGTGATCCTGCCGGTGCTCCGGGGAAACGACCGCAGATGCCGGGATGTCCCAGACAACCGGAAGGGAAACCTTTTCCTGATCCCCTGACACAGGCTTTTGACGCACCGGCTCCAGCAACAGGCGTGGGCCGTTGAAAACCGCCCGTTGAAAAGGTCCTCGAGGGATGAGCACCTGCTCCGACACCCGCAGATCCGGCACGGTCCAGTGCAGCAGCCAGCCGGCCTGATCCGCTGAAAAAAGCAGCCCCTCCCCGGGGCTGAAGGCCAGCCCCAAGGGCTGAAAGCGCAACACCCCGGCCTGGCGCAATGGACCGTCGTCCACGGGACCCGCTTGCAACCGGCGCCTCTGATCCACCAGAGCGGCCCAGGTCCCGGAGGGGGAAAACGCCGCGACAACAATCGGTTCCTCGCTGGACACGATGCCGACATGAGCGCAGATGCGCAGATCGTAGACATGCAAAAGTCTGCGGCGGGAGTCCGATGCCCCGAGGAACGCGGCAGAGCCGTCCCAGGCGAGCAAATCCACGGATGCTGATTCGGGCAAAGTCAAGGCCGGACATGGCCAACGACTCCAGATCAGGATGTTCCCGTTCTCCAGGCCCGCAGCCAGGCCTGATGCGGCGGCCACATAGGTCCGGACCCCGGTGGCCAGATGCACCAAAACCGGCTCCAGAACCAGTTCCACAAAATATTCCCCAAGTCTTTCCGGCGGGGAAAAGGTCGAAATCTGCTCCGGGTATTGGCGAATCAAAGCCTGGTTCAAGAAATCCTCCAGGGTCATGCTCGGTCCGAAGGGTTTCTCCAAAGTCAAGGCGTGAACCGGCTCGGGCCTTGGCTGGGCAGGCTGATGCACCGGCGCGCAGGCGCCGAACAGCCCCAGCAGGACAACGGCCGTGCCGGCAAAACGCCGGGACGCTATAGCGCACGCTTTGCCAACACGCCGGGAACCGTGTACTGGCCCGCGCATGCAGGCCAGTATCCCCCGAAAAGTGAAGAGCGCGACATGAGTACTGCTCATGTCATTTCGCCCCCCCGCCAAGGGTTCCTGGACACGTTCCGAGGAACAGCCGTCATGCTCATGCTTGTGTATCATTTTTGCTTTGATCTCAATTATTTCGGCGTGGCCGGATTTTCCTTCCAAACCGATCCCTTCTGGCTCGCTTTTCGTTCGCTGATCGTGACCTGCTTCATCCTGGCCGTGGGCGCCAGTCTGTATCTGTCCACCAAAAACAAACTGCGCCCTGGGTCGTTCATCCGCCGCCAGGTCATTCTGGGCCTGGCCGCCGGCGGGGTGTCCCTGGGCAGCTATCTGGTTTTTCCCCTGACCTGGATCACCTTCGGGGTGCTGCATTTCATCTTTGTCGGCAGGATTCTTGGTCTTCTATTCCTGCGTTTCAAGACCCTGAACTTGGTTTTTGCGAGCCTGTTCCTGCTCGCCGGACTCCTGGTCCAGCATCGGGTTTTCAATCACCCCTGGCTGCACTGGCTGGGAATGATGACCCACAAGCCCTTAACCGAGGACTACGTGCCTGTGTTGCCGTGGTTCGGCGTCCTGCTTTGCGGACTGTACCTCGGCCGGATCCTTTTTGACGCTCCCGGTCCGCTTTCCGGCCATCCCCCCCTCCCGTCCACGGCATGGCTGGCCTGGCTGGGGCGGCACAGCTTGGTCATCTACCTGATCCACCAACCCCTGTTCATGGCTTCGCTGTACCTGATCCTCCGCTGATTCCAATTTGCATTCATCATGGCCTTTCTGTCATGGCACTTTCTGTTGCTCGGGGTCGGCATCGCTATTGGTATCGCTTTCGTTTCTTCGTTTTATTCGACCCGGATTTTGATCCCCATAGCGACACAGATCCACTGCGAACTGTGTCCCCATAAATCGCCTTTTGGTAAAAAAATCGAAAGCCGCTGGCCTGCTAGCGGACCTTGGAAGTCAGATCGAATATCGGCCCCATTACGGCCAACACCAAAAAACCCACCAACAGCCCCAGGGCCAGGATCAAGGCCGGTTCCACCAGGGCGGCGAAACGCTTCAGGGTGGCGTCGGTTTCCCGTTCCAGCAGGTGGCCCAAACGTTCCAGAAACGCTCCCAGACGGCCCGCGGCCCGGCCCGCGCTGATGGTGGTCAGCAGGACGTCCGGGAAAACGCCCTGTTTCCAGAGCACTCCATCCAATGGCTGGCCCGTGGAGACCTCCCGGGATGCTTCGGCAATTTTCTCGCGGAAATACAGCGACCGCACACCCTGAGCCGATCCGAGCAAAGCCTGGACCAGCGGAATACCCGCCTGGAGCTGGAAGGCCAGCAGTCCGCAAAAGCGGGCCAAAATGCCCTTTTGGATCACGGGGATCCGCCACAACAAGCGATCCACCCGTCTGCGCAGTCCGGGCTTGCGGCGGTAGAACGCGACTGCCGCGACCCCCATGCAGGCCAGCATGATGACCAGCGGCAGCCCCCAGGACTCCATCCAGGCACCCAGCCTCAGCAACAACCGGGTGTCCCAGGCCAGGCTCCCGGCAGATGCATCCACAATGCCGGCCACCCTGGGCAAGACCCGGGACAATAAAAAATAGACCGCACCCAGGCCGATGATCAGCACGGTCAACGGATAGCCCAGGGAGGTTGTCAGGCGCTCCCGAAACTCCCTGCGGCCCTCCTCGTAGCGGGCGATGCGCTCCAGCACTTCGCCCAACCGGCCAGCCTGTTCCGCCACCTGAACCATGGCCGCGTACACGGGCGGCACCACCTGAGAATGATCGGCCAGCGCCTGGGAAAAGGGTTTCCCGCCTTCCACGGCATCGCGGATTTGCAGCCAGATGCGTGCGTTCTGACCGCTGGAGGTCCGACCCAGCAAGTCCAGGCTCTGGGCCAGGGAGCCGCCTCCTTGAAGCATCAATCCCAGGGAATAAAAAGACTCATCCAGGCGGATCCGGCTGAACCAATTCCTCGGCCGGTCCAGCAGACGCGTCCTGGCGCCTCCTCCTTGGCCGGCGTTTTTGAGCTGCATGGGCAGCAGGCCCTGCTCCTGAAGCCTGCTGAAGGCCATGGTTCGATTTTCCGCTTCGCACAAGCCCTTGCGCTTGACCCCTTGTTTGTCCAGGACGACATATTGAAAAGTAGGCACGAGAAAATGACCTTGTAAGGAGATGTAGCGGATGATGATTCCGCCGGTTCACGAAAATATATTTTGCCCGTATGCATGGGAATTGTCCAATGTTCCAGCGGGCAATCTCTTCATCTGCGCTTGCCCAAAAACACGATGTGCTGTATCTCGAATTTCGAGTATTCTTCATAAGATATGCTCATCACCCCCGGACAACGTCAGCCATAAAAAACCAAGAGGCGAACCATGAACGATATTCTCATCGGCAAAGGCGAAGGACAGGTATTCCTGCACGGCAGGTACGCCAACCGGCACGGCATGATCGCCGGGGCCACGGGTACGGGCAAAAGCGTGTCCCTGATGGTCATGGCCGAGGGCTTTTCCCGGCTGGGCGTGCCCGTTTTCGTGGCGGACATCAAGGGAGATCTGGCCGGCATGGCCATGCCCGGCGCCATGAACGACCGGATCAGCTCCCGCGTGGAGACCATCGGCATCACGGATTATGCCAACGAATCCAATCCCGTAGTCTTCTGGGACATCTACGGTGAACAGGGCCACCCCCTGCGGACCACCATTTCCCAGATGGGGCCGACCCTGTTGGGGCGGCTGTTGGAACTGAACGACACCCAATGCGGGGTGTTGGAAATCGTCTTTCGGCTGGCCGACGAGGAAGGCCTGTTGCTGCTGGACTTGAAGGACCTGCGCTCCCTGCTCGCTTTTGTCTCGGAAAACGTCAAGGCCGTTTCCGCGCGCTTCGGCCTGGTCCACGCCTCATCCGTGGCCGCGATCCAGCGCGCCCTGCTCCGGCTGGAAGGCGACGGGGGGAACTACTTTTTGGGGGAGCCGGCCCTGGATTTGGCGGATTTCCAGCGCCAGGACATGTCCGGCCGAGGCATCATCAATATTCTGGCCGCGGACAAACTGTACCTGCGACCCAGGCTCTATTCCAGCTTTCTGCTCTGGTTGCTGTCCGAACTTTTTGAAACCCTGCCCGAGGTGGGCGACCGCGACCTGCCGAAACTGATCTTTTTCTTTGACGAGGCCCACCTGCTCTTTGCCGACGCCCCGTCGGCCCTGCGCCAGCGCGTGGAACAGGTGGTGCGCCTGATCCGCTCCAAGGGCGTGGGCGTCTATTTCTGCACCCAGTTCCCTGACGACGTGCCCCAGGAAATCCTGGGCCAGCTGGGCAACCGCGTCCAGCACGCCTTGCGCGCCTATACCCCCAGGGATCAAAAGGCTGTACGCACTGCGGCCCAGACCTTCCCGCCCAACCCCAAAGTCAATGTGATGGAAGCCATCACCACCCTGGCCGTGGGCGAAGCCCTGGTCACCACCCTGCAGAACAAGGGTGTGCCTCTGCCCGTGGAGCGCACGCTCATGGCCCCGCCGCGCTCCCGCATCGGCGTGATCACCGCGGAGGAACGAAACACCGTTCGGATGCGCAGCCCCATGGGTGGCAAGTACGACACGCTCATTGACCGGGAATCAGCCTATGAGATTCTGGAAAAACGGACCCAGGAGGCCGCCCAGGCAGTGGCTGTCTTGGAAAAACAGCAGGCCGCGGCAGCTGAGGACTCCAACGGCGCCGGATCGGCCATGCGCGACTGGATCTTTGGAACCAAACGCCGTCAGGGCGCCCTGGAGGCCATGACCAAGTCGGCCATGCGCACCGTGGGCAGCCAGCTGGGCAGGCAGATCCTGCGCGGTGTTCTGGGCGGCCTGATGGGCGGGAAACGATAGCGTGCCCACGATGAATACGTCGATGCTCCCGGAGAGGCTGTCAATCTGAAGAAACCCCGGCCGGCTCGCACATGATTTTGCCCGGAACAATACTTACCGGGCGAACGCAAAGCAGACTCCTGGGTTCGACCCCTCTCAACGGCACACGAACCTGACAGGCAACATAGAACTGGCACTTGCCCTGAAGCGGTTCGCGGCCCTCCACGACCATGTTCAATGCATGGCAGTGCATGACCTTCTGAAAAAAATCATTTTTTTTTCTCTGGGCCAAGGCGCGCAACACCTTGGCGCGCTTGCGTCGCAGCCCTTCCGGAACCTGGTGTGGCCACCCGGATGCGGGCGTTCCCGGCCGAGGCGAATAGGGAAACACGTGGGCATAGCTCAGCGGCAGGGCTGAGCAGAGTTCCACGGTTTCCTGAAAGTGGGCGTCCCGCTCGCCTGGGAAACCCGTTAACAGGTCAACACCGAGGGCAAACAACGGCCATGTTTGGGCCAACTCCTGGCAAAAAGGCGCGACATCCCCGGGATCGCAATGTCCGCGGCCCATGCGCTGCAAGACATCCCGGCTGCCGCTTTGCAGGGACAAATGCAGGTGGGGGCAGAGCATTCGGGACCCGGCCAGGGTGTCCAGGGCCTTGGCATCAAGCATGGCCGGATCCAGGGAGCTCATCCGGAACCTGGCCCGGCCCGCCCACTCCGGCGTGAATGTCTGCTCCAGCAAACGGATCAGGTCCCAGAAATCCATGCCGGGATCGAGATCCCGGCCGTACTGCCGCAGATTGATCCCGATAAGACTCAATTCCCGGAACCCGGCCGCCAGGAGCCGCCGGATTTCCTCGACAACGGACCGGGGGGCGCGGCTCTGGTGCCTGCCTCGGGCCAGGGGCACAATGCAGTAAGTGCAGCCGTGGGAGCAGCCGTCCTGAATCTTGACCTGGGCCCTGGCCCGGTTGAAGTCCCCCAAGCCTTCCAGCACAGCAGGGCGCGGCGATGTCCAAGCCTTTTCATCCTGTTTCGCCAGCAGTACGTCCGGCCCGGCCAGGATCAACCCCCTGTTTGCCAGGCCAATTACGCGGGCAACCCCGGTCAGGCCGGCCAACTCCGGTCCATGGGTCTGGGCCGGGCACCCGGTGATCAGAATCGGCGCGTCAGGCGTTGCGCGATGCAAGGCGGCCACGCACTTGCGCAGATCTGCCAAAGCCCTCTGGGTCACGGCGCAGCCGTGCACCAGAATCACCTCGGCACGGCCAGCTTCGGTCACGCCACAGTGCCCCAGTTTTTCCCAGGCCTCACGAATCACCTGGGTTTCATACTGGTTGACCTTGCAGCCGAGGGTGGAGAGATAAAATTTCATGCGGTCAAAGATACGCGGTATACGCACATGGGTATAAGGCTTGTTTCTGCAGGACATAAGCCAGGAGCGGCGAACATTCTATCGACGTCAAGGGCAGGAGTGGAATCAATCCTCTTACGTCTCATCCTCAAAGCTGCCCATCTTTTTCGCCTTCTCCTCCCCCGATCACGGCTCCGGCCAGCACCCTGCCCTGGCCGGAATAGAACACGGCCAGTTGTCCGGACGCGGGCGGTTCGATTGACGCAGGCAGTTCCAGGCGCGGCCAGCGCGCCAGGACCCTTGCAGCCGGGCCGATGGCCATGGGCTGCTGGCGGTAGCGGGTCTGAACGTACAGGTCGTCGGGCCAGTATTGCATGGGCACAAGCAGGTTCTCCTGCTCCAAAAAACACGTGCCGCCGCGCAGGCCGTGACGCGGAGCGACCACCAGCCGGTTGTCCCGCTGTTCCTTGGCCAGGACATAGAGCGGCTCGCTCCAGGCGATGTCCAGTCCCCGGCGCTGGCCAATGGTATAGTTCCACAGTCCCTGATGCGTTCCCACCCGAACGCCGTCCGGCAAGACAATGGGGCCGGGCCTTGTGCCGAGCCGGGCCCGGGCAGCGATGAAATCCCGGTAATCGCCGGGGATGAAGCAGACTTCCTGGCTTTCCTCGGGCAGAGCCGGAGTCAGACCGAATTCCTCCAACCGGTGCGTGGCGTCCTTTTTCCATTGCATTGCCAAAGGAAAAGCCGCGTGGCCCAGTTGATCCAGGGTCAGCAGGGCCAGGAAATAACTCTGGTCCTTGTCTTGATCAGCACCCCGCCACAATTCTGGCCCGATCCGGCCCTGCTCAAGCCGTGCGTAATGGCCCGTGGCCAAAATCCGTGCTCCCCTGGAACGGGCCACATCCAATAGTACTCCGAATTTGATCCAGGCATTGCACCAGACGCAAGGATTCGGGGTCAGACCACCCAGATAAGCCCGGATATAGGGTTTGATCACCTGCTTTTCAAACTGTTCGCGCAGATCAGTGATCAAGAGTTCCACGCCGAGAAAACGGCAATTTTCGTACAGGGTCGCCAGAATGCGATCCGGAGTGGCCTGAGCCAAAAAAGCGTGGATCGCCAGGGGAGTCTGGCCCGCGTGGCGCAACAAAGCCAGGGCCAGCAAGCTGTCGCGGCCTCCGCTGACCGCCACGGCCACGGTCATGACCTGTTCTGTTCCACCCCCGCAGGCATAGACAAAACCGGAAGGTTGCGCTCCATGATGTAGGCGACCTGCAAAATCAACCCTTCGCTGAAATTCGGGCCGATAATCTGCAGCCCCACGGGCAGCCCGCTGTCTTTGGCCAAACCCACGGGCAGACTCAGGCCGGGCAAGCCGGCCAGATTCAAGGGGTTGGTGAAGATGTCCGTCAAGTACATGGTCAGGGGATCATCGATTTTCTCCCCCAGTCCGAATGCCGTGGTCGGGGCGACAGGTCCGCCGATTACATCGCATTGATCAAAGGCTCTTAAAAAGTCCTGCTGGACCAGCCTGCGCACTTGGGCGGCTTTTTTGTAGTAAGCGTCGTAATAGCCTGACGACAGCGCAAAGGTGCCCAGCATGATCCGCCGCTGGACCTCCTCACCGAAACCCTGGCTGCGCGTGGAGCGGTACATTTCGATCAATTCCCGGGCCTGACCGTCCCGAAAGCCGTACCTGATGCCGTCAAAGCGAGCTAGATTGGAACTGGCCTCGGCCATGGCCACGATATAATAGGCGGCCACGGCATGGGCCGTGTGCGGCAGGGACACCGGTACGCACTTGGCGCCCAACCGTTCAGCCGCGGTAATCGCCTCGCGGCAGGCCGTGACCACCTCTGCGTCCACACCCTCTCCCCAGTATTCCCCGGGCAGACCGACAGTCAGGCCGGAAAGGTCGAATCGCTCGGCCAGCATGGCCGGATAGTCGGGCACGGGTGCGTCCACGCTGGTGGAGTCCCTGGCGTCATGACCGGCAATGACCTTCAGCAAAATGGCCGCGTCTTCCACAGTGCGGCACATGGGACCGATCTGATCCAGGGAAGAGGCATAGGCCACCAATCCATAGCGGGATACCCGGCCATAGGTGGGCTTCAGTCCCACCAGGCCGCAAAACGAAGCCGGCTGGCGGATGGAGCCGCCCGTGTCCGTGCCCAGGGCGCCGAAAGCCATGTGCGCGGCCACGGCCGCGGCCGACCCCCCGCTGGAACCACCGGGCACCTTGTCCAGATTCCAGGGGTTCCTGGTCGGACCAAAGGCCGAATTCTCCGTGGAAGAGCCCATGGCGAACTCGTCCATGTTCAGTTTTCCCAGGATAATCGCTCCGGCATCCTTCAATTTTTCCACGGCCACGGCGTCGAAACAGGGCACATAGTCCGCCAGCATCCTGGAGCCGCAGGTGGTTCTGACCCCCTTGGAGCTGAGCACGTCCTTGATCGCCACGGGCACCCCCCAAAGGGGGTGAGTCCGCGGGACATCCGGCCCGCGCCCTGCGGCGTCCATGCCTCGGGCCTGGGCCAGGGCCTGTTCATCCATGCGGGTGATAAAAGCGTGGACTGTGGGTTCCAGGGTGTCGATGCGCTCCAGGCAGGCCCGGACCACCTCCTCCGCCGACAATTCACCGGCAGCCAGCCGACGACGGATGGAAGCCAATGTTTCCGTGCAAATTTCGATCATGGAATCTTCCTTCATCCAAAAAAATATCAGCCGACAATACGGGGTACGACAAAAAATTGACCGTCATTTTCCGGGGCATTGGCCAGAAGCGCATCCCGGTCGTAATCCTTGCGCACCACATCGTCGCGAAAGACCGTGGAATGCGTCACCGGGGAATACAACGGCTCCACGGCGTTGGTTTCCACTTGGTTCAAGGTGTGAATATAGTCGAGGATGTCGTTGAACTGGACCCCAAACAGCTCAATTTTCTCTTCAGACAGGTTCAGCCGGGCCAGTGCGGCGACCTTCACGACCTCGTCATGGGAAATTTTCATCAAATGGCTCCTTGCAAGGATTATACGCAACGTCGATAGACTGTGCGCATGCGAATGACAGGACGTCACCCCCACGATCATGAGATCATCGGGAGACCAACAGAAAACCGCGCTTTTTCCGTAGACCGAAACGTCGAAAATGCTAAACGGATTATCGACGTCATGTATATACGACAAGACACAAAGCGTGTGAGCTTGTATCCTTTGCCGCCCTGTTCTTCAACCGCAAAAACGGATATTTCCAAGGACGCAAAGACGCCCGTACCTGCAGGAAAGGACAGCCACTCCCAGTCACCGCGGATGCAGGGCTCGAATCCTCTCCAGCCTGGCGCGCAGCGCTTCGGGGTCAAGGATGTCCAGTCCTGTCGACCCTGCTCTAGCCGGCTGAAAAAGGTAAAGGTCCTGTTGAGCAATGCCCTGTGCATTCCAGCGCAGCGGCGCCATGCTCCATTGAAAATCCCTGGCTTGAGCCACCAGGGCGTTCACCAGCCCCCTGTCCCCGACGGCAACATCCCGGCCCAGTGATGCAGCCCAGCGCACGAAATCATAGCCCAATGCCATCCAAAAATCCGCGGTGACTCCGGAATCCTCGGCAAAACGAATCAACGTTCTTGCCTCGTGAGAGGTGTTTTCCGGCCACCAGGCGCCCGGCATCACCGCCAGCCGAAAATATTGCTCTTCGATCTGATCCGCCCGCTTGCTCCAGGTCTGGCTCCACAACTCCGGACCAAGAATCAGAAGACGCTGCTCGTCGTAGTAGAACAACTGCGGGAGGAGCATTTCCGCCTGGGTCAGACCATCCGGAATAAACAGAGCCTGGAAGCCGGGCTCGGGAAGCTTGACGTCTTCGGCTCGGCCACGACGTTGCTGAGGCTGTACGCCCAACAAGGAAGCGACCATTCCTCCCCAAGTGCCGTGGTCTCTGGGGGCATATCCCTGAATCTTGCGCACCACGCCGCCCTGGTTTTCCATTTCCCGGGTAAAAAGCTCGGTCATGTGCCGCCCAAAGCGATCCTCGGGATAGAGCACCCCGCTGCTTAAAATGCCCAAAACACGCACGGTCAATTCCGCCAGCGATCTCACTTGATCCTCAGGCGCGCTGAAAAATCGCCATGCATCCCGCCCTTCTTGGGATTCTTTTAAGGAGGGCAGGAAGGTGAAAAATGCCCGATCCCGGTGCAGTCCGGCTTCATGGATGCGCTCCCATGCCTCCCGTTGCACCGGCCCGCCGATAAGCGCGCACTGAGGATCCAGATTTCGGATGCTCTGCACAAGATCAGAGGAATGCGCATTGACAATTTCAAGACGAATTTCCTTTCCCTCGAGGAACAGGGTGGAACGCGCCGCCTCGGCCCCTCGCAGGACTTTCCATCCGGTTTCGGCCAGGGGGCCGTCCAAAGGCAGCACCAACCCCAGACACCTTCCCGGCAGGCCGTGACTCTTTTGCAGCTCTTGCAACTCCAAGGACAGTGGGGCGCTGTCGGCCCATTCACCTCGTTGCAGCAAGCGCTGCAGGGTGTCTCGGACATCCGGCCAGGCCCTGGCATCCCGGGCCGCGACGCGGCGCTGCTGTTCCCAATAAAAGACCGAATAGGGAAAGCTCCATTGTTCCTCGGAAATATAGTCGCGCACGAGAAACTGCAACTCCTTCTCGGACAACCCTTTGGCCGTGTGCATGGCCATCCCTTCCAACTCGGCGCGGGTCCTCGCATCCGGGGCCATGGCAAACATGACGGACAAAACCTCGGCCATGGAGGCGAACATCTTTTCCTGTGCATACAGTTCCATCTGTCGGACCCCAGCTGAATATCGCAACTCCCACGATGCATCGGACTGCTGCATGACACGGGTTAAGTGATCAAAGGCTTTTGTCTCTCGTCCGCGACCAAGCAATGCCCGCACCAAAGAATCATGCCAGAACCACTGGTCCTGGATCGAGGGATCCAACTCGGCCCAGCGATGCAGAGAGCCGGCCGCCTGGTCGAAATTTTCAACCTGCAACTGACTTTGCACCATACGCTGGCGTATCAACGGCAGCGAACGAGCATCCAGTCCTTCCCGGGGCTCCCAGGCCAGCTGCTCATAAAGCCTGGCACTTTCGGCATAATTTCGGGATTGCCAAGCCAATTCCGCCCGACGCAGCAAGCTCGGCGCGGTCTCCACTGGTCGGGCCACATCCGGGGGCAAGGTCTTTTTCGGCAAACATCCCCAACTGAGGACAACCAGCACAATACACAGCAGAATGGTCAGGAAGCGGTGAAGCGCCATGCTCTCTCCTTGGAAAGCGACGTAAAAAAGCCTGACCCGCGCAAACGCGGGCCAGGCTTGGGGTATAGGAAGGGGGATGAATGGGTGTCAAGAAGTGTTTACTATTTGACCTCGGTGTAGTCCGCATCCACCACATCATCGTCCTTTTTCGATCCGGTCTCGGCACCGGTTTCGGCACCGGCCTGCTGACCCTGCTCTGGTCCGCCGCTTTTCTGGGCATAGAGCTGCTCGGCCAGCTTGTGCGAGGCCTGAGCCAAATCCTCGGACGCCTTGCGAATGGCTTCATGGTCCTCGCCTTCCATGAGCTTTTTCAAGGACTCGATCTTGGCTTCGATTTCCCCGCGCAGTACGCTGTCCAGCTTGTCGCCCAAGTCCCGGATGGACTTTTCCGTGGCGTAGATCATGGAATCGGCCTGATTACGGACCTCGATGAGCTGCTGTTTCTTCTTGTCCTCATCGGCATGGACCTCGGCATCCTTGACCAGCTTCTGGATTTCCTCCTCCGAAAGGCCGCTGGACGCGGTGATCCGGATGGACTGTTCCTTGCCCGTGCCCAAATCCTTGGCCGAAACATTAACGATGCCGTTGGCGTCGATGTCAAAGGCCACTTCGATCTGGGGCAGACCCCGCGGCGCCGGCGGAATGCCGGTCAACTCAAACCGGCCCAGGGTCTTGTTGTCCCCGGCCATGGGCCGCTCGCCCTGGAGCACGTGGATGGACACGGACGGCTGGTTGTCCGCGGCCGTGGTGAACACCTGGCTCTTACGCGTGGGAATGGTGGTATTGCGCTCGATGAGTCTGGTGCACACCCCGCCCAGGGTTTCAATGCCCAAGGACAAGGGAGTTACGTCCAAAAGCAGGACGTCCTTGACATCTCCGGCCAGAATGCCGCCCTGAATGGCCGCGCCCATGGCCACCACCTCGTCGGGGTTCACGCCTTTATGCGGTTCGCGACCAAAGAAATCCTGCACACGCTTCTGTACCAGGGGCATCCTGGTCATGCCGCCCACAAGAATCACCTCGTCGATGTCCGAGGTCTTCAACCCGGCATCGTCCAGAGCCTTCTTGCAGGGTCCCACGGTCCGCTCCACCAAATCTTCGACCAACTTTTCCAGCTTGGCCCGGGACAGCTTGATCAGTAAATGCTTGGGCCCGTTCTGGTCGGCGGTGATGAAGGGCAGATTGATCTCCGTCTCCATGGATGTGGACAGTTCTTTTTTGGCCTTTTCCCCGGCTTCCTTGAGCCGTTGCAAGGCCATGCGGTCCTTGGACAGGTCAATGCCGTTGTCGCGCTTGAATTCGCTGACAAGGTAGTCAATGATCCGGTGGTCGAAGTCCTCGCCGCCCAGAAACGTGTCGCCGTTTGTGGCCCGAACCTCTACGACGTTGTCCCCCACCTCCAGGATGGAAATATCGAACGTGCCGCCGCCCAAATCGAACACGGCCACTTTTTCATTTTTCTTCCTGTCAAAACCGTATGCCAGGGAGGCCGCAGTAGGCTCATTGATGATCCGCTTCACTTCAAGACCCGCGATGCGTCCGGAATCCTTGGTGGCCTGGCGCTGGCTGTCGTTGAAGTAGGCCGGGACAGTGATCACCGCGTCAGTGACGGTTTCGCCGAGATAAGCCTCGGCGTCGGCTTTGAGCTTTTGCAGGATCATGGCCGATATTTCCGGCGGGCTGTACTTCTTGCCGCTGATGTCCACGTAGGCGTCGCCGCCGGAGCCTTCAACGATTTTATAAGGGCAGCTCTTTTTCCAGTCGCTGATCTCGGCTGCGTTGAATTGTCGACCCATCAATCGCTTGATGGCGAAAACAGTCTTCTCCGGATTGGTCACGGATTGCCGTTTGGCAATTTCTCCCACCAATCGTTCCTTGTCCGTAAAGGCGACGATGGAAGGCGTTGTGCGACCCCCTTCGGGGTTGGTGATGCATTTGGGCTCTTTGCCCTCCATCACGAACACGCAGCTATTGGTTGTTCCCAGGTCAATGCCGATAATTTTCCCCATATTCGAATTCCTCCTGAAAGCGTGATGTTAAGCAACAGTTAAGATTAGTCAGCTGGTTGTAAAGAGGGTCAAAGAAAAAAATAACGCATTATTTTGGACATTCCTGACTGACCAGCACCTTTGCCGGACGCAGCAACCGCCCCTTGAGACGATACCCTTTCTGCACCAGCTGGCAAATTTTCCCGGCTGCGATGTCTGGATGAGGCTGTTGGCCCAGGGCTTCGTGCCAGGCAGGGTCAAAATCCTCCCCCGCCCCTCCCAGGGGTTCCAAGTCGTGCCGTGCCAGGATATCCAGGAATATTTTACGGGTCATTTCCACACCGTGGGTCAATTCGGTACAGCCTTCAATCTTGCGGCCATGCTCCAAAGCCAAATCCAGATTGTCCAAAACCGGCAGCAGGTCCTCCAGCACGGACTGCGTGGCGAACTTGCAAAAATCTTCCTTTTCCCGCTGCAAACGCTTCTTCAAATTTTCCGTGTCCGCCAGGGCGCGCAGTCTTTCATCGTGTTCCTTGGCCAACTCCGGGCATTGAGGACAGATACGTTCCTGACAGCGCCGCAGAAGCTGCTCCTCGGATTCCTGTTCCAAATTTATGGCAGCGTTGTCCGGTTCCCGAACAGCGGCCTGTTGGCCGCGCTGTTCTTCAGACCGCGGCTGATCCGGCGAATTTTTTTGCTTTTTTGACGACATACGTTCCTCCTCAACAAAACAACGTCAAAATCGATTCCTGAGCAATTGGCTGATGACCTGGGCCGTGAACTCCACCAGGGGTACGACCTTGGCGTAATCCATGCGGATCGGGCCGATCACGCCCACCACGCCCAGGGGACTGTCCTGCCCCTGATAGGGGGAGGAAATCAAGGTGTATTCCTGAAAACCGTCCTGCTCCACTTCACGCCCGAAAAAAATGGAAATGCCCTCGGGCTTGCAAACCTGGTCCAAAAGTTCCAAAAGCCGGGTGCGTTCCTCCAGCAGGGCAAGCAGTTCGCGCAACTTGGCGGGGTTGGAAAATTCCGGATGCCCGAAAAAATTTACCGTGCCCTCGACAAACACCTCCCGCTCCCTATCCGTGGCAAAGGCCTGTTGAACCAGGGCCAGAGCCTGGCCGGACATGGTCTGGTATTGCTTTTTGGCCGCTTCCATTTCCTGGACAACCCTGGCTCGTACCTGAGCCAAGGTCCTGCCCTGGAACAAATGGTTCAGGAAGTTGCTGAACTTGACCAGATCATCGGAATTCAAGGCAGGATCAGCGGAAATGATCTTGTTTTGGACAATGCCTCCCTCAACCACGAGAATGGTCATGACCAGGCAGGGTTTGAGCAGGACAAAGTCTATGTGCTTGAACCCGATATCGCTGGCCTTGGGCGCCAGGACCATGCCCACCTGCCGGGTGAAGGCCGACAACAGTCGGGAAGCGTTGCGCAACAAGTCCGGCACGTCCAGCTTGGCGTCGCCAATATGTTCGGTCATCAGGTTCCGCTTTTCCGATGACAGCGGATGGTATTGGAGGATCGAGTCCACGTAAAAACGAAAACCCAGGGCCGAGGGAATCCGGCCGGCAGAGGTATGAGGCTGCTCCAGATAGCCTTTCTCGGTCAAATCGGCCATGATGTTGCGAATGCTGGCCGGACTCAGGTTCAAATTGGATTTTTTGGCAATGGTCCTTGAACCCACGGGAACCGCGGTTTGGATATAATCCTCGATAAGTGTTGTCAGGACGCCGACTTCTCGTGGTTGCAGCTGCATGGGACACCTTTTCTGGCACTCGGTCGCACAGAGTGCTAAACGGCATAAGTACACATCATCCCTGTGTCAAGGCAAAAAGATCCGTAAAGTCGTGCAGGAAGGCTCGAATAATCAAAACATCAAAGGTGCTGAAAAACATATTCCCGCAGGGCGTGCAGCCAGGGTCTGGGTCTGGTTCCGGTAAGGTTCGTGAAGTCTTCGGTATCCAGCACGGAATATGCCGGACGCTGGGCTTTTTGTGGATACTCGGCCGAAACAATGGGGGTTACCATACAGGTCAGGCCCATGGCCTGGACAGCCTCGCCGGCCAACTCGCACCAACTTGCGCTGCCCGAATTCACCAGGTGAAAGACGCCCCGCCCCCCGGCATTGACCAGCTCCAGACTGTAGGCTGCCAGGTCCGGTGTGTAGGTGGGCGATCCGACCTGGTCGTGGACCACGTTCAGCGTTTGGCGTTCCGTGGCAAGTTCCAGAATCCTGCTCACGAAATTTGTTCTTCCCGGCCCGAACAGCCAAGCTGTGCGAATGATGCACAGCCCGTCCAGCTCCAGTTCCAGCAGGGCCCGCTCACCAGCCAGCTTGCTTTTTCCGTACACGCACAACGGACCAACGGGATCGTCCGGCAGATAGGGCGTGTGCTTATGTCCGTCAAACACAAAATCCGTGCTGTAATGCACGAGCCGAACGCCCTTTCCCTTGACTGCCCGGCCCAGCAGGACCGGCAGCTTCTCGTTCACTCGAAAGGCCGTCTCTGGCTCGTCCTCGGCCTTGTCCACCTGGGTGTAGGCGATGGTGTTGAAAAGTACGTCCGGAGCATGCTTGTCAAAAAGCGCTATGACGCTGTCCTGGCTGTGGATATCCAGATCTTCGCGGCCAACAGGTGCCACGTGCCACCCGGCCCCCGTCAGACAGCGGCACAAGGCCTGGCCCAGCAGCCCGGTCTTGCCTCCGAGCACAACTGCTGAACCTTGCCCCGCGCTCATCGACGATCTCCATACCAGGCGTCCATGAATTCCCGGTAGGTCCCGTCCTGGACTCGTCGCAGCCATTCCCTGTTGGTGGCATACCATGTCAAGGTCATTTTCAAGCCCTCTTCAAAAATGTAGTTGGGATGAAAACCCAGTTCACTGCTGGCCAGAGAATAGTCCATGGCGTAGCGCCGGTCATGGCCGGGTCTGTCCTGGACAAAGCGAATCAGGGAATGGGGTTTGCCCAGGATGTCCAGCAGGGACTGGATTACCTGGATATTCGTTCGCTCGGCATTGCCTCCGAAATTGTAGACAGCCCCGGGCCGGCCATGCTTCATGGCCAGTTCCACGCCACGGCAATGGTCCAGGACATGAATCCAGTCACGCACGTTGCCCCCGTCTCCGTAGACCGGCAAGGGCTTGTCTTCCCAGGCCAGGGTGATCATCAAGGGAATCAGTTTTTCCGGAAACTGAAACGGTCCGTAATTGTTGGAGCATCTGGTGATGATGATCGGCAGGCCATAGGTTTCATGGTACGCCCGAACCAGGAGGTCCGCCGCGGCCTTGGAAGCGGAATACGGACTGTTCGGCGCCAGGGGCGTGCTTTCGCTGAACTGGCCCGCGGGACCAAGGGTGCCGTACACCTCATCCGTGGAAATTTGCACAAAAAGTTCGATCTTGGCCTTTCTGGACGCCTCCAGGAGGACCTGCGTCCCCTGAACATTCGTGGTAATGAAAGGCGCGGGGTCATGGATGGAGCGGTCCACATGGGATTCCGCGGCAAAATTGAGCACGGCCTGGATCTTGTGTTCGGACAGAAGCCGTAAAACCAGCTCTGGATCGGCGATGTCTCCGTGAACGAAATCATAGCCCTGATCCTTTGCTTCCAGGGCGCTCAGATTCATCCGGTTGCCCGCATAGGTCAGCTTGTCCAGGTTGACGATGCTGGTCCCTGGACAATGCCGGCGCATGGCAAGGATAAAATTGGACCCGATGAACCCGCATCCACCGGTCACCAGAATACGGGAAAAATTCCGTTCCATGGCATCTCCTTTCACCATCACATGACAGGCTTGAAGCGTCGCCAGAGGGCCGAAAATAGTGCGGAAGGCGACGACGTGCAACACAGGGCCTTGAGCCAACACACCTCATTTGTTCACTTGGAGGGCGGCCAGCTTTTCCCGGTAGGCTTGGCGCATGTTCTCCAGCAACGACTGCAATGTCTCGCCGGCATAGTCCGGAAATGTCCAGGGCAGGGTTTTCCAGCCCCTGTTTCGGTACACCAAGGTCAAATCGGCAAAAATACCCGCGCCCAAATAAATCCGGTGCGCAAAATTTTTACCCGTGGCCAAGACCAGCCGCTCCATGGTCAGCAGCCCGGGGTCGAGGTTGAACAGCCGCCTGCCCCCGGACCGCGAATGCTCCTGTTCCAGGGCATGGGTCCAAAGCTTGATCCCGACAAGTTGATCCTGGTCGACCAATTCCTGAAAGCCCAGCAGGCGGCGGGTCAAGGGCGCGCCGAATTCTCGATGATAATACGTTGTATCCTTGAAGGAAAGCGGTTCGCTGACCATATCCGCAGGTCCGAAGCGTGCTTCCAGTTTTTTTAAAAGATTAGGCCAGAATTGCTCCCAGTCGGAGCTGAAGACGGACAGCAGAAGTTGGGCCTTGGGCGGTTGCTTGGGGATGCTCATAAAGACTTCCGTAAAAAAACAGCTTGACACCAAAAAATTACTTGACATGCATTTTTTATTCAAATATAAATATTTTTTTAAATTTGCAACGGCAAGAATCTTGTTCAGCCCTGGACATCGAGGTGTGCTCGAATCCGGAAGATCAGAATGTCTGCCCCAACCCCTTTGGAGTTATTCGTATGTCAAGCAAGTTGTATGTTGGGAATCTGCCTTTTACCGCTCAGGAAGATGAGATCCGGAACCTTTTTTCCACGTATGGTGAAGTGCTTTCAGTGGCCTTGATCAGCGACCGTGAAACCGGCCGTCCCCGCGGTTTCGGCTTTGTCGAAATGAACGAATCAGGCGCCCGTTCCGCCCAGGAAGCCCTGGATGGCAAAGATTTTCAGGGCCGCAACCTGCGCATTAATGAAGCGCAAGAACGCGCTCCCCGGTCCGGTGGCGACAGGAATCGTCAGTCCCGGCGCCCCTGGTAGTGGCAGGCTAAACCTTTTTTATACCTAAGGCCCTTGCGAAGCCCCGTCCTCCCTTCGTGAGGCCGGGGCTTTTTTGACGTTGCGGCCGGGTTGAAAACCGAAATCAAGCACTTCGCTGTAAATTGTATCATCAAGAACTGATGCATCAGCAGTTTATTGTTGTTGTGGCGTTTTTCTCCTCCGTCATTGAGCGCAAAGACGGAGGACTATGTGTAAATAGTGACGAGATGCCACCTTGATGATTGTCGAGAGGACCGGGAAACCGCGCATTAGCCTTGCTTGAAAAGTCAATCGTCCGGGACGGTTTTCCCACGTTTTGCATATGTTCATAAGGAGGTCCAATGGCCAAGGAAGAATGCATTGAAATGAGCGGAATCGTTCAGGAGGCGTTGCCCAGCACCCTGTTCTCCGTGGAATTGGAGACAGGACACACCATATTGGGGCATCTTTGCGGAAAGATGCGCAAATTTCGTATCCGGATCCTGCCTGGGGACAAGGTCCGCGTCCAGCTTTCCCCCTATGACCTGACCAAGGGGCGAATTGTTTTTCGCGAGAAATAGCTTGTATCCATGCGTAAAAAATCGATTCTCCTTTGACTGAGTCATTTTCCGCATTTTCCCCTTAACCACATGGTTTTACGCCCCTTATGACTTGCTTGGATTGCTCACAAAAAGCACCCCTCATTTCTCAAGTCGCCGACCGACCGTTTTACCCTCCAAAAAGATAAAGATTCGCGCAAGGGCCTTGCTTGTCAGGTCGAACTTGGCCTGCTTCAGTTGCGCCGCCAGTCTGACGAAGCCGGGTGGCGTTAGACACCCCGTTGCCCAATGGATGCAGCGCATCCTCTTGTTCCACTGTAGCAAATGCAGCTTGTAAAACCAGCCATGAAACCGCGTCACGGGTAAGCTTGGGATCAGTGGCCATAGCCCTCTTGCCCTGTCTATTTCCCACCCATGGCATGCCGTTTGGACGCGGAAAGAACGGTCTTGCGCATGCGGATGGACAGTGGAGTGACCTCCAGCAATTCGTCCTCTCGGATAAAATGCAGACCCCATTCCAGGGTCATCGGCGCCACCGGGGTCAAAACAACGGCCTCGTCCTTGCCTGACGCCCGCAGATTGGTCAGCTTCTTTTCCTTGCAGGGATTGACGTTCAAATCGTTTTCCCTGTTGTGCTCTCCCACGATCATGCCTTCATACACCGGCTCACCCAGAGTGACAAAAAGCCGTCCCCGGGGTTCCAGGTTGAACAGCGCATAGGCCACGGCATTGCCCGCGCGGTCAGCGACGATCGATCCCGTGAAACGAGTCGGGAACTCTCCGCGATATTCGTCGTACCCGAGGAAATAGGAATGCATGATCCCCGTCCCCCTGGTGTCGGTCAAAAACTCATCCCGGTACCCAATCAGCCCTCTGGCGGGAATGGAAAACTCCAGGCGCACCCGGCCCGTTCCCCGGTTGACCAGATTGGCGATGCGCCCCTTGCGGATGGACAGCTTTTCCGTGACTACACCCAAAAATATCTCCTCACAGTCGACAAAAACGTGTTCCATGGGCTCCAGACGTCTGCCGTCCACTTCTTTGTAGATCACCTCCGGCCTGCCCACGCTGAGTTCAAAACCTTCCCTGCGCATGGTTTCAATGAGAATGGCCATTTGGAATTCGCCGCGCCCCTTGACCAAAAAACTCTCGCGATCCTCGGTCTCCTCCACCCTGATGGCCACGTTGCGCAAGGACTCCTTGACCAGCCGCTCCCATATTTTTTTGGACTGCACGATCTTGCCTTCGCGTCCGGACAAAGGGGACGTGTTGATCGTGAAGCGCATGACCACGGTGGGTTCATCCACGGCGATACGCCGCAATGCCGCTGGTTCGGCCCTGGTACAGACAGTGTCGCCGATGTGCACGTTTTCAATGCCCGAAAGCACGGCGATGTCGCCGGGTCCCACTTCCGGGGTCTCCAGCAGGTCCATACCGGAATAGGTTTGCAGCTTGGTCACGCGCAAGGGAATCTGCTGCCCATCCGCGTCGATGCAGATCAACTGCTCGTTCTGCCGGGCATGGCCGTTGACCACCCGGCCGATGGCCAGTCTGCCCAGGTAATCCGAATACCCCAAATCCGCCACCAGCATTTGGAAGGGTTTGCTTGGATCAAATGTCGGGCCTGGAATCATCTGCACAATGGCTTCAAAAAGGGGGTGCAGATTCTCCCCTTTCTCCTCCAGGGAATGCATGGCCAAGCCTTCCCGGCCGACGGCGTAAAGCACCGGGAAATCCAACTGCTCCTCATCGGCCCCCAAGTCGATGAACAAGTCGTATACCTCGTCCAGGACCTGCTGCACCCGAGCGTCCTGGCGATCGATCTTATTGATCACCAGGATGACCTTAAGCTTGGCGTCCAGCGTTTTTTTGAGCACGAAACGGGTCTGCGGCAACGGCCCTTCGGACGCGTCCACCAATAATACCGCGCCGTCGGCCATGGACAGGGAGCGCTCCACTTCCCCGCCGAAATCCGCGTGCCCCGGGGTGTCGATGATGTTGATCTTCACATTCTTCCAACGCACGGCGCAGTTCTTCGCAGCAATGGTGATGCCGCGCTCCCGCTCCAGGTCCATGGAATCCATGATCCTTTCGGCTACTTCCTGACCTTCCCGGAACAGCCCGCTTTGCTTGAACATGGCATCCACCAGGGTGGTTTTGCCATGGTCCACATGGGCGATGATGGCAATATTTCGTATAGTCTCGTTGATCTCTCGTTTCACCATGGCGTGTATTCACTTTGGATGGACAGACCGGAAGGGATTATCGATAAACAAAACGTGTCCTGGAATCGGACTTCGCGCCCAAACCCAAATCTTATACATGGGAACTTCCCGGCAAACAAGATTTTTCTGAATGAAAATTGATCTTGTTTTTGCGTTTTAATGTTGCATTTATCAAAAACCACTTGTATTCAACCAGAAAAAAGATCCCAAGAAATATACCGGCTTCAGCATGATTGAGGGTCGCCAAAACAATTGGAGGTCGTGATGCGCGAATGTCTCTGCGGCAAAACCATGATCATTGTCTTTTTATTTTTGCTCGCCCTTCCCTGTTGGGGCGCGGCCCAGGGAACGTTATCCTACGTGGGTTCCAAGGACTGTGCCGACTGCCACGTGGAACAGTATGAAAGCTTCATGATGCATGCCAACAAAGCCAAATCCGATCACAGCGTCCGGCTGATGGCTCCGAAACTGACCGAGAAAGAACTCCAGCAATGTTATGGCTGTCATACCACGGGATACGGCCGTCCCGGCGGATTTCGCAGCTTTGAGGAAACCCCGGATCTGGGCCATGTCGGGTGCGAGGGCTGCCACGGCCCCGGCTCCAGGCATGTCATGACCGGGGATCCCATGGACATCGTTGGAAGGTTGACCATGGACGTCTGCCAGCCTTGCCATGAAGACGAACGGGTTCGTGTCATCAATTACAAGCCGCTGCTGCATGCCGGCGCACATTAAGGGGTGGAACCATGAAAATACTCAGCCATTCCCTGGGAGCCAAAATTCTGGTGCTCGTCACCATCCTGACCTCCGCTGTTTTTGCGGTCCTCTTGTTGGTCAATTCCCAATGGCAGCGCAGCGACACCATTAACCAGATCGACCGCATGGGAGAGCAGGTTTCCGACCTGCTGCAGATGGCCATCGAAGGCCCAATGATGGTCGGTGACGACGTGGGGACCCGGGAACAGTTCGAGAAGGTCGCGGAATTGTACGCCGACATGACTGTTTATTTGACTGATTTCCGGGGCAATATCACCTATTCCACGCAGGGGGATGCTGTCCGCAAGGATTTGACCGCCGTTCAAAAGCAGGCCGAAGTCCGCAGGATGCTGGAAGACGGACTGCGCCGAGAATCTAACACCGGACTGCTGCTGGAACAAGCCGATGTGCCCACCTATCTCCGGGTGCGGTCCATCAAGAACGAACCGGACTGCTATCACTGTCACGGCATGTCGCAGCCGATTCTCGGCGCCATGCTTGTTCTGCAAGACGTCACCGCTGAGATGAACATCCTGCGCGACCATCAGGTCAAGGGTGCCGGACTGTCCTTGAGCGGGTTCGCAATCATGCTCATCGGCTTGCTGTTGTTCATGAAATACGCCGTGATCAAAAAGATCGCCGCCCTGAGCAAGGCCAGCCAGGAAATCAGTGAGGGGGACTACTCCGTGGAGTTCGAGGTTGCCGGATCCGACGAGCTGGGCAAACTGGCTCAAAACCTGGGCACCATGGTGCACAAGATCGAGAACCAGCTGGAATACAACAAGGGCGTGCTCGAAGGCATTGCCGTGCCTCTCTATGTCACCGACGGCCAGGAGCAGATCCAGTACATCAATGATCAGGCCTTGGAGCTTTTGGGCAAGGACAGAAGCGAGGTTGAAGGGCGAACAGCCGGCATGGTTCTGAACGAAGACCATGCCGCCAGCGTGGCGACCCAGGTTTTGCGGGAGGGAGTTCTGGTCAAAGGTAAGCGGGACTATATGCATCCCGACGGCTTTGCCGTGCCCGTTTATTACGAAGTCTCTCCGCTCAAAGACGCCAAAGGGGAGACAGTGGGTGCGATCGGGGTGCTCATTGACCTGACCCAGGAAGAGGACACCAAAAAACGCATCCAGGCGCAACAGGACAACCTGATGGCCGTGGCCAAGGAGGTCACCGGAGTAGCGGGAAACCTGTCCTCCCTGGCCAGGGACCTGTCCCAAAAAATGAAAGCCGTCACCGAGAGGATCAGCAACACCGAAGCACAAACCACCCAAGCGGCCACGGCCATGAATGAAATGACCACCACGGTCATCGAAGTGGCGCGTAATTCTTCGCAGACCGCCGAGGCCGCGGCCCAGGCCAGTAAAAGCGCCGACGAAGGCGGTACCGGGGTACGGACCACGGTGGATGAAGTCAAACAGGTGGCCCAGGATTCAACCGTCCTGGCTCAATCCTTGAATGAGTTGGCCGGGCGGGCCCACGACATCGGAGAGGTGCTGGGCGTGATCAACGACATAGCGGACCAAACCAATCTGCTGGCCCTGAATGCGGCCATTGAGGCGGCCCGGGCCGGCGACGCCGGTCGGGGCTTTGCCGTGGTGGCCGACGAGGTGCGCAAACTCGCTGAAAGGACCATGCAGGCCACCAAACAGGTGGAAGAGGTGATCGTCACCATTCAGGGCAGTACGCGGGACGCCGTGCAAAAAATGGAACACACCCGATCCGTGGTCAACGACACCGCGGAAAAGGCCTCGTTGGCCGGCCAAGCCCTGCAGTCCATTGTCGTGCAGTCCGAATCCATTGCGGACATGGTTCGGGCCATTGCCACGGCCGCGGAACAGCAGTCCGTGACCAGCGACGAAATCAACGAAAGCATCGGCAAAATCAGTCAACTGTCCGTGGCCAACACCGAGGACATCCACCAGGCCGACGAATCCATCCAACAGATCGCGCAAATGTCCGAACGGCTGAATGAACTGGTCAAGCAGTTCCAACAATAGCATGCGCCTTCTGCAGCCGTTCAAGAGGGCATTCCGCTTCCAGTCTCGGCGGTCGCTTTTCGAAGCCATGCCCTTGAGCACGTGCTTCCACTGAGTCGCACCGGTTTGCAAAGACCATTGCCATGCCAGCATGTCGGGGTTGACAATGGTCTTTTTTGTACTTAAGAATAATTATTATTAGTTTTTTGGAGCAGGACATGCCCACACCAACGCACAGATTGACCCCCCAGCGCAAGGTTATCCTGGAGGAGTTGCGCAACACACGGTCCCATCCGACCGCGGACGAGGTTTATCAACTGGTCCGCAAACGCCTGCCGCGCATAAGCCTGGGAACGGTCTACAGGAATCTGGACTTTCTACATTCCCAGGGATTGGTGTGCAAACTGGACAAGGCCGGATCCCAAATGCGTTTCGACGCCTTTACAGTCCCGCACCTGCACATCACTTGCGTACGATGCGGCAAGATCGTGGATTTGCCCGCGGAGACTGCGACAGTGAAGCTGCATGTTCCAAAGGATGTGCCGTTCGAAATCCAGGGGCATTGGCTGGAATTATTCGGCTTGTGTCCTGACTGCAAATCCCAATCCCGCAACGCCGGGCACGGGAAACATGACCATCAGACCAAATAGTTCAAAAAACCAGGAGGTATTTTCATGAGCTCATTGAAGGGAAGCCAGACCGAAAAAAACATCTTGATCGCCTTTGCCGGGGAATCCCAGGCCCGGAATCGATACACCTATTTCGCCAAACAAGCCAAAAAGGACGGGTATGAGCAAATCGCCCATGTTTTCGAGGAGACCGCCAATCAGGAGAAGGAGCACGCCAAACGGTTGTTCAAGTTCCTTGAGGGCGGAGAGGTGGAAGTCACGGCATCTTTTCCCGCCGGAGTAATCGGCTCGACCCATGACAACCTGATGGAGGCCGCTGCCGGCGAAAACCACGAGCAGACCGTAATGTACCCGGAGTACGCCAAGGTGGCCAGGCAAGAGGGTTTTGAGGAAATCGCCAGAACCATGGAGGCCATTGCCGTGGCCGAACGCCAACATGAAAAGCAATACCGCGACTTGGCGGCTAATATAAAGGCCGAAAAAGTGTTCCGGAGGGACGCCCCGGTGACGTGGCGCTGCCGCAATTGCGGCTACATTCACAGCGGCGCCCAGGCGCCTGAAAAATGCCCGGCCTGCATCCACCCCCAGGCTCATTTTGAAATTCTGGGCGAAAATTGGTAAAAAAACAGATCCATGTTTGACTTCTCTTCAGGAACCCAACACACTACATAATCCATCCAAATCATTGCCCAAGGAGATGCAAATGGCCCAACAACATGAAGTGTACAAATGCGATGTCTGCGGCAATATTGTCGAGGTCGTGCACGGCGGCGGCGGGGAACTGGTCTGTTGCGGCCAGCCCATGAAATTGATGGTTGAAAACACCGTGGACGCGGCCAAGGAAAAGCACGTGCCCGTTGTCGAAAAAACCGCCCAAGGGATCAAGGTCGTCGTGGGAAGCACGGCGCACCCCATGGAGGCCAAGCATTATATTGAATGGATCGAGGTAATTGCCGACGGCAAATCCTACAAGCAGTTCCTCAAACCCGGCGACTCCCCCAGCGCGGATTTTTGCGTCCAGGCGGAGAATGCCGTTGTCCGGGAGTACTGCAACATCCACGGCCTTTGGAAGGCATAACAGTGATGGGATGGCCCCGCCCCTTTAAAAGGGGTATGCGTCAAGGACACACCAACCCTTGAAGGAGGCCATCCCATCACAGATAGTCCCTTTCCGGAACCCTTGACCCGGGACCGATAGACTCGTTTCCCGGTCCCGTAATCGCGAGGTGCAACCATGGCCAGTCCCGAGCAAATGTGGCAGTGCCAGACCACCAACTGCGGCTATATTTATGATCCCGACCGCGGTGACAAGAAAAAAAAGATCCCTGCCGGAACAAAATTCGAGGACCTGCCCGAAGATTGGAAATGTCCCGTGTGCGGCGCGGGGAAAAAGGCTTTTCGTCCGCTGGCCGGTCCCGGTTCCGCGGCTGAAAGCTGATTCACCGGTATTTTTTGCCCATTTCAAACGATACAAAGGAGTTCACCATGCGTTACGTATGCAGCATTTGCGGCTATGTCTACGACCCTTCCGAAGGGGACCCGGACAACGGAGTCAACCCAGGCACGGCCTTTGAAGACGTGCCCGCGGATTGGGTCTGCCCGGTGTGCGGTGCATCCAAGGAAAATTTTGAACCGGAAGGTTAAGAACATTCCACAACAAAGCCCTTCCGATGCCGGGAAGGGCTTTTTATGGTTCATCCGGTTAAAGCGTACTTGGTTTCATGAAGGCCCAAGATTCTAAGTTTAAAGAACTCGTTGTCACGGAATCCGTAGGCTTGACGTTTCATCGTTTTGATTTTGTTGTTCGTTCCT
>DSBL01000027.1 GCA_011049455.1 Desulfonatronum sp.
AAAAATGATGTCGCAACAGTATTGCCGCAACCTTTTGGAAAACTGGTGCCCAGGGCCGGAATCGAACCGGCACGCCCATCTCTGAGCGAGGGATTTTAAGTCCCTTGTGTCTACCAATTCCACCACCCGGGCACTCTTGTCCTGCTTATACCGCCGGGCTTTGCTCCGTCAATCTAGCTTGCATGACCTTCAAGACAAATGTGTTCTCCTCTAACAGCCTGAAATATCAAGGCTGGTTTGCCCCGTTTTGGCCGGATCGACTGTCTGACCGACCCAGCCCGGCACCTACTTTTCCGACATCAATAGTCATGCCTGTGCCCAATTTACTTATAAAAAGTAGGTAACTACTCAGCACACTTTGCGTTGGCTTCACCACAAGGCCGGGTTGTCGCGTTTTGGCCCTGCCGGCTGTCTGACAGAGCGAGGCATCGTTCATCAAGGGGTTGCCCATCATGAAAAAGCAAGGTCAGGTTTGTACTGCGCAACCCCTTGATGGTACGAGGCCCGCGAAGGAGTTCCGGCAGGGCCAAAACGCGATAACCCGGCCGTGAACTGACTATGCTGAGTAGTTACAAAAGTAGATGTCGGGCGGCGAGGGAGTTTCGATCAGGCCAAAACGAGGTGAACCAGCCGCGAGTAAAAATCTGCCCTGGCATGCCCTTTTATCCTGACCAAACTTCTGCTAGCAAAGCCTCACGCATTCCACCATCCAGCAGGAGAACAGACACCTTCATGGCTGAAGCACGGCTTTTCATTTCCACGCCCACACACATCCTCACCCTTGCGGGGCAGGATATCACCGAGGAAGATGTCCTTATCGAGCACCCCATCGAGGTGGCGTTAAATGAACGGGTGATCGGTTCGGCCATGGTCATGCCCCGGGACCTGGAGGCTTTTGCCGCGGGCTTCCTGTTCGGCCAGGGGTACATTGCCACGCCGGAGGAAATCGTTGAAGTCACGCTCTGTGAGCAGGGCCGGGTCACTGTCTACGCCCGGGTGGATGACAGGCAGGATCCCGAAACCATCATCACCTCCGGCTGCGGGGGTACAGGGCGCATCGCCCGGTCCATGCTCGAAGCGGATTTCCCCCCTGCCGCGCAGACGACCATCACCTTTGCGCAGGTTGCGGACCTGATCCGCGGCACCCTGGGGCAATCCACGCTGCAGCAGCAGACCCACTGTGTGCACGCCTGCGGATATTCAGCCGAGGGGCGGTTCCTGGGCTGTTTCGAGGACGTGGGGCGGCACAATGCCGTGGACAAGGTCATCGGGGCCATTCTGTTGGGCCGGTTCCCCACTGGCGGCGCCGTGTACACCACCGGACGGCTGACCTCGGACATGGTCCTCAAATGCGCGCGCATCGGCATACCCATCGTTCTTTCACGTACAGCGCCATCTTCCCTGGGCCTGGAGATCGCCCAAAGGGCCGGTCTGACCCTGGCCGCCTACGCCCGGCCCAACAGGCTGAACGTCTTCCACGCCCCCTGGCGCATTCAGCAGCCCGCCATCAAGACGCCGCCTTGATCATGCTCGGCAATGCAGGTAATGATGTCCACAGGGAGCATCACGCGTTTCTGAAAATTGAATTGAAGCATCTCAGGCAAAAGGGTCTTCATAAACGTAACTATTCAGCAAAACACGAAAGCGCCCACGGAGCATGGCTGGGTTGCCGTGTTTTGGCTCCGTCGCAACTCCTTCTCCGCCCTGCACCTACTTTGCCTTAAAAATGCTTCATGAAAATAAACCACGATGTCTTGGCAAAGTAGGTGCAGGGCAGGTTCAGTCAGACAGACGACAAAGCCAAAACACGGCAACCCAGCCATTAATCAAATGTGCTGAGTAGTTACTCAAAAACACGCGTAACTACTCAGCACATCTCACAACAAGACCCGGAATGTTCCGGCTTGTCTCGATTTTTTGGCATCGCCTGTCTGACTGAGCCAGGATTCGTTCATCGAACCATTGCCGGACGCATGAAGCACAAGATGCTGTTTATTCGCGCAATGGTTCGATGCTACGAAGCCGGCGAAGGAGTTGCGAAGCCGAAAAATCGAGACAAGCCGGAACGCAGCTGAGTAGTTACAAACACGCAATGCTCCCTGTTCATACGTCGCTTTCATGCTCATTCATCACGCGGAGGTAAAAATGGTCAAATGCATGCAGATCTTCATTATCGTCGCCATAATGATTCTGTTCTGTCCCCCTGCGGCCCTGGCGGATGAAACCATGCCCGTGGAAGACGAATCCCGAACCTTCAGCAAGGAAGAAATCAGCAGCCAGGTGGAAGGCTTTTTCGACGGGACCACCCAGGGCCTGGCGGACATTGTGGAAAGAGTCTTCGCGGAACACGGTCGGCCCACAGGATTCATCAAGGGCGACGAGGCCAGCGGCGCACTGGTTGTCGGCCTGCGCTACGGCAAGGGACAGTTGCAGCTGAAGGGGCAGGAGCCGCTACAGGTATACTGGCAGGGGCCCTCCGTCGGCTTTGACGTCGGCCTTCATGCCTCAAAGGTTTTCACCCTGGTCTACCACCTCACGGACCCCGATCGGATTTTCCAACGCTTTCCTGGAGTTGACGGCAGCGTCTATGTTGTCGGCGGCTTTAGCATGAATTATCAGAAAAGCAACGAGATCATCCTGGCGCCCATCCGCACCGGTGTCGGACTGCGCCTGGGCGCCAACGTCGGCTATCTGCACTACACCAGGCAGGAACATATCAATCCGTTTTAAGAAACGTTTTATACCGTCCAACGAACCCCACGTCCTCGTGAACTTCAGCAGCGGAGGCCCCATGCATCTGGCGCGCAACATCCTCATCTGCCTAGTATTCATCTGTTCGACGGCCACAGCGGTGTGGGCCCAGACCATCCCCACGACGCCTCGGGACAACGATGGACGCAAATGGCGCATCGGCTACCTGGAGGGCGGTTCCTTCCCGGACTATGAGGTGATTTTTCTGAAAACCGTGGCCGGATTGATGGATCTGGGCTGGATCGAGCCCATGCCCTTGCCGGAACAATATGATCCCGACCATGGTCGGATGTGGAAATGGGTAGCGGACAACGTCCGCTCAGAATCTCTGGAGTTCGTCAAGGACGCTTTTTACACCTCCGAATTCAATGCTGAACTGCGCCAGCAAACCAGGACGAACCTACTGAGCCGGCTGAAAACGCGAAAAGATCTGGATCTGATCCTGGCTTTGGGCACTTGGGCCGGCCAGGATCTGGCCAACAACGAACATGCCGTGCCCACGGTGGTGGCCTCAACCAGCAATCCAGTGGGTTCCGGCATTATCAAGAGCGCGGACGACTCCGGCTTCGATCATCTCCACGCCAAAGTGGAACCGGATCGCTATGCCCGTCAACTGCGACTGTTCCATGACATCATCGGGTTCAAGAGCCTGGGACTGGTCTATGAAGACAGCGCCGAAGGCCGCACTTACGCGGCGCTGACCGAGGCCGAACTCGTGGCCAAGGAGCGCGGATTCGAATTAAAACGCTGTGTCGCCCGCAACAACGACGTCACTCTGGAGCAGGCATCGGCCGAGGCGCTCGCCTGCTATGAGCAGTTGGCGCCGCAGGTGGACGCCATGTACATCACGGTGCATCGAGGCGAAAGTCTGGAAAACCTGCCCAACCTGCTCAAGCCCCTGCTCGCTCATGATGTGCCCTCTTTTGCCATGGCCGGACCCGAATACGTCAAGCACGGGGCGCTACTCAGCATTGCCCAAGCCGGTTTTGCCTACGTTGGCCGGTTTCATGCCGAAACCATCGCCAAAATCTTCAACGGCGCTAAACCCCGCGATTTAACGCAAAAATGGAACGCGCCGCCCAAAATTGCCATCAACCTGAAAACCGCCGAAAATATTGGCTTTGACCCGCCCTTTGACATCCTGGCGGCGGCGGATGAAACCTACGAACAGATCGCACCAGTACCTCCGCAGTGAACGCAGTGACTTGTCGAACAAATCTCGCACGGCCCTTGGATACAGGAACGGATTGCCCGTCGCCCTGCGGCAAGGTCGAGATCGGGGCAACGCGACCATTTGGCCCATCAGAAAGCTCTTCAATGCTCACGCCGCAACAACCCGCCGTTCCAGGACCAGCTTGCGCAGACGCGTTGCGGACGGACCGCTGATTCGTTTGAATCGTTCCAAGGCCCGATCCGCCCCGGTTTTCCCGGTTTGCAGCACCCACAAGGGATAGGCCAGCATCCAAGACTGCTCCGAGGCCAGCTCCTGACCGGCGATCTCCAGCACCCCGGCGCATACATCCCGCACCTTGACCCCTCCGTACTCCCCTTCCAGGGCATGACGCATGGCTTGACCGCGCAGTCCAACCAAATCGGCCCATGCATACCTGGCCACCAGTCTTTTGGTTCGATCCAAATCGCGCAACAGTCCGTATTGCAGGGCGCTGGGAGAGACTGCCACCGAGGCGGCTACCTCGCTTTCGGCCATGTCCGCAATCTCCCGGTCCGGATAATTGGCCCCGGCGGACCGACCCTCGACGTAACAATACTCGGCGTGGGTCTGAAACAGTTCCTCCATCCTGTCCGGCCGCTCGTCCAGTACGTGTAAAAACCGCTTCACGTCCAGATCCTCGTTCTTCAAACCGTAGCGCAGCCGGCAGTCGGTATACTGGGTGAACTGATGATAGGTCAGATGATCCATACTCGGGACCACGTTCCTGACCTCTCCGCAACCGAACGATCGGGTTGGTCGCGGTCCGCCGCGAAGAAAGTCCAGCAGCGGAGGGTCGCCGGGCACGAGATGCATGTCATGCGGGTTCTTGCCTGCACCAGGCCTTGTTGCAAACCACATCTGGGTGCCAGGACCGAACATCCAGGTCAGGTAATCAGACAGGTTGTGAAACGGTCGCAAAGGCATGCGGTGCAGCTTGTGGTCCCCGGACATCCGGGAACAGTCCAGTTGTCTGGACCAGAGGGTCATCCGGTTTTCCTTGCATCCCGTAATCCGTCCGGCTTCAAACGGACTGTTGGCGTACAGGGCGATGAAGGCCGGGGCCAGGGCCATCAGGCAGTTCAACGCAGCCACGGCCTGCTCGAAGTTCACTCCGGTGCTGGGGCTGTTGTGCGCCTTGGCGTCAAAGCCGGCCATGTGATTCCAGCCGCGATGGGTGATCTGATAATCATAAAGAGATTTTGGAGCGCGCACGGAATAATAGAACTCACGGGTCACCAGCGTATCGGGGTGTTCGCTGAAATTGATGATCACCGCGTCTTCACGGGCAAGGGCCGCGGTCACGTCCCTGATTTCCTCACGGATCAGGCCAGCCAGAACGTCCAGGCTTTCGACCGCGCCAATGATCGGCCCCAGAGAGCTTTCCAGGTTGTTGTACCCGTTATCCAGGGAGTGCAGACCGCGAGGGCTGCGCAGGCCGTATTCCCGGTCGCCATCCAGGAGCAACCTTGTAACCAGTCCCTGATCGGCAAACGTTTCGCCGAGATGCCGAAAAAACGCCCCCACCGGATGGGTCTTGCCGGTCCGGGCGTGGGCCGTGGGCATTTCCAGCTCCACGCCCAGGCTGGGCCAGGTATCGGGCATGCTGCTCATGATGCGCTCCCGGCCGCACTCATGCCATGGGAGTATCCGCTTTCACGAGCAGCGACCAGAAACAGCAACGACAGGGCCATGTAGCCCAGCCCCAGATAGACCAGCCCCTGGGAGATGCTCACCCCGGACATCAGCGCGCCCAGGGCCAATGGGCCAAGCATCTGCCCCAGCTTGTCCGCAGCGCGCTGGATGGCCATGGCCTTGCCCGTGCCCAGTTCCTGGGTGGCCCTGAGCTTCAGGGCAAAGGCAGTCTGGGCCGAGCTGCCGATGCTGCTGGCCACGCCCAGGAGAAAAATGGCCCCGATCACCGCCCAGAATCCCTGGTACACAAAGAGCAGGCTCAACCCCAAACCACCCACTAGGCCGCCGGCCACGATGAACGGTTTTTTACGTTCCTGCCTGTCCACGATCTTGCTCAGTTGCGGCGCCAGATAGACCACGGACAAGCCGTAAATCATCAGCACCCGCCCGATGTCCGCCTGCCCCACGCCCAGCTGATCAAGGTACAGCGGAGTGGCGAAAAAAAGCAGCCCCACCTGGCAGATGGAAAAGGGAATGACGCAGCAAAAAATCAGGGCAAAGGTGTTCCGGTCCGCAAGGTAGCTGGCCACGGCCCGGGGTCGGACAATGGTCGTAGGCGTATCCCGGGCCGGTCGGTCCATGGTTGAACGCATGAACAGAAAAAAGAAGAGCAGCGACCCCAGGGCCAGAACCATGCCCAGGAGAAAGACCGGGGCGTAGCCCATCCGCTCGGCCAGCATGGCGCCCAGGGCCGTGCCGCAGATATGTCCGGAAAATATCCCGGCCACAAAGTGCGAGCTGCCCCGGGCTCGGGTGGTCGCTGTGGAGTGGGCGAAAAGAAAGGTTTGCAGGGCCATCCAGGACAGACCGTACCCCAGGCCGCAAACGCCCCGGGCCAGGATGAACTGCCCGCCGGTGGTTGCCTGGGCGCAAAAAAACAGTCCCCCCGCAGTGACCATGATCCCGGCCAGGAAAGGCGTCCTCCAGCCGCGCCTGTCCGCAAGGGTCCCGGCCGCCAGGGAGGACAGCAGGGCGCAGAGCATTTCCAAGGACACGGGCAACCCCAGAACCACGTTGCGGGGCAAATCCAGCAACGGGGTGTACAGTTCGCGCATCTGCAAGGGCACGAAGGACACGGGCAGGGCAAAGGCGAAAAGGAAGGCAAAGGCCCCGAACCTGGCCAGCATCAAGATATCCAGGGTTTCCTGGTCGCTGGCCCCAGAAAGGGGCGGCGAACGCCGCCGGCCGATGAAGCTGACCAGGAAGTAAATCTGCTCCACGATGAACAAGGAGGCGATCAGAGCCACGGTCAAGGCGTCCAAAAGCAATTTTCGGATCATGGCGCCCAGGACTTTCCCGTCCAGTTCGGCGCGCAGAACACCCAGGGGCGCACTCTGATCAGGAACGCGCAACGGCAACGTCACCGCAAATCCCGAGTCAAGGAGCTGACGGTCATTCGGAATCATGTCCGTCCCGTGTTTCAGAGCCTGGGCCCGGACCTCTCCGATCTCATCGTGCATGCTCAGGGAAACGATCTCCGGGTTGACGTCCAAGAGTTCCGCAAGAAATTCATCCATCCGACTGACCCGCTCCAGATCGACACCCCGCGCCAAAACCCGCTCCACCTCCGAACGCAACAGATCCAACTGGGCATGCACCCTGTCCCGGAGCACGAGCACATGGTCCTGATGAAACAAGAAAGCATTGGTGCCCGCGAATACGATCTGCGCCAGGATGGTGACCCCCAGCACGCGGACGAAGATGCGCTTGCGTAGCAGTGCCACTTCTGGTCCGCTGATCCGGAAGAGCAAAACAAAAAGCAGCAACGACGCGAACCCGGCAATCACCGCGCCGAGCGCAAGCCTTTTTTCCCAGAAAACGCGCACGCCCGTTCGAATATGCTGCTTGTCAAAGGAAAACACCACGCTGCCTACCCAGGCTGAGGCCGGAGCCGTGGTCCCCATCCATGTCTCGCCGGGCCCGAACAGGGGCATGCTGATCAGATAGGCCTCGTCGCTTTCGACCACTTCCATGAGCAGATCCGGCACCTCGACCCTTTTGCCCCGCTCTTCAAAGGGCGCGCCCCCCCCCTCCACGGGATGCAGGCTGTAGAAAACCTCGAGGTCCGCGGAATGGACAGTGATGTTCTGGATGTCGTCGTATTTGCGGGCGTATTCAGCGATCAGCATGTCCATGCCCAGGAGGTTGTCCAATGGCTTGCCGAAGCGCAGCGCAGCCTCGACCTTGCGCTTGAAATCCTTCTGGGCCACAGCGTATCTGGAAAGCTCGGAGGCCACATGAATTTTCTCGAAGGCGTTGGAGGCCAGCACGGCCATGAACACCTGGGAAACAAGCAGTATCAGGAGGGAAATGAGAATAATCTTCCAGGTTTGGCGCATGGACGTGGTCACTTCGGGCAAAACGCCCCATGGGCATTTTTCAGTAAAGGCGGGAGCAGTTCCCAGGTGCCGCGGCCGATGCATCGGGCATCATGGTGCCTATTCGGCTTTTCACCGGCCGGGTGCGCCTTCCGTCGGTCACGGCCTTTGAAGCATCGGTGACGTTCAGCATGGATTGGCCCCAGGCCGACCTGCCCATCGAAAGATTTGGCGCTGATGATGTCATGAAGTAGGATTTGGCCCATCTCTTCAAACTTGTGCCTTGCCCTGATTGTGATGTAGCAGGATAATGAGACGGCCAGGGACGCGGCCTTTGCGCTTGCGCCAGTCATTCGGGGCTGTTCTTGGTCCTCGCCCACAAAGGTCCCCCGCTCAGGGAGCGTCTGTTCCAGTATCTCCTTGCAGACACATTCTCTTCAGGAGAAACACATGTTCCATTCTCTAAAAAGTAAAATTTTTCTGCTGGTCTGCACGATTCTGGCCCTGGTGGCCGCGCTGGTGCTCTATTTCACCAATCGCGATGTGGAGCGGGCCATGTTCGAGGCGGAACAGCGCAGCGCCCGCAACGTTCTGGAACTGGCGGAGCTGAACATCCAGAGCGGGTATCGCCACCTGCTGCGCAGCAGGGTGGACGCGGTGAACGCCCACCGACGCACCTTGCAGGGCATGACCATGATGGCCCGAACCGGCCTGGACGAAATATTCGCAACGGCTCCCGCTTCCGGGCAGGCCAGGCAGGAGGCATTGCAACGCGCCCTGGACTGGCTGAGCGCTCCAACGTTGGTGGAAGGAACTGAATTCCTTGTGTTTACTGCCCGGGGCAGGCTTTTGGCTCATCCAGACCCCGCGGCCCGCGGAAGCGACCTGAACATGATCCGGGACATCAAGGGCAGCCCCCTGGCCGATGCCGTGAACGAGGAGGCCCGGCGGCTGGGCCAGGCTTCCAGCACGTTTTTCTGGACCTGGACGGAACAGAGCCAGCCGATAAAGAAATTCGGGTGGTTTGTCCATTATCCCGCCGCGGACTGGATCATCGGCGCGGTTGTGGACATCGAGGAACTGGAGCGGGAGGGAAAACGTAAGCTGGAGGAACTGCTGGACAGCCTGCGCGTCAATTTCAGCAAGATCCGCATCGCTAAATCCGGCTCCGTGGTCCTGTTCAATTCCAAGGGAGAAATGCTCGTCCATCCGGACCATGAACATTTGGACCTGAGGACAGCAGTCAACAATCAAACCGGCGTCCTGATTCTGGATGAACTCAAGACCGCGGCAGAGTCCAAAGTACGCGACCCATTGCGTTTTGTGGTCCAGTCCGAGGGAACCGGCGAAGCCCGGGAACGGGAGGCATTTTGCGGGTATTTCCGCGCGTTGGGTTGGTATGTGGCGGCCATTGCCTTTGTGGATGAAGTGAGCGCTCCGGCCAGGGATTTGGTCCAGCGGTTGAGCCTGATCATTGCCGGAACGTTCGTGGCCAGCCTGGGATTGGGCCTAGCGCTTTCCATCCGGGTGACCAAGCCTTTGAACGCCTTGGCCGATTACGCCAAGTCCCTTCCCGAAACCGACTTCACGGCCAGTGAGGACAATACTGGACCCATCCGCAAACTTCCGTCGCAACATAAGGACGAGGTGGGCCGGCTGGCAGGCACCCTGCTGTTCATGGAACAGTCCCTGCGGGAGAACATCCGCTCGCTCATCGCAACCACTGCCGCCAATGAACGTATCGAAAGCGAGCTTAACGTGGCCAGGGAAATTCAGATGGGTCTGCTGCCCAAGACCTTTCCTCCCTTTCCGGAACGCGCGGAATTCGATCTCTTCGCCAGCCTGGAGCCGGCCAAGGAGGTGGGCGGCGATTTGTACGACTTTTTTTTCCTGGACCAGGACCATTTCTGTTTTGCCGTGGGCGACGTCTCCGGCAAGGGCGTGCCCGCGGCCCTGTTCATGGCCATCAGCCGGACTCTGCTGCGGGCCGCCGGCCCCAGGGAAATCAATCCCGCCAGGATCATGGAGTCCATGAACAACGACCTCTCCTTGAACAACCCCAATTCCATGTTCGTGACCCTGTTCATCGGCGTGCTCGATGTGCGCACCGGCAGACTGGCCTATGCCAACGGCGGCCACAACCAGCCCGTGCTCATGAACGAAAAGGGCGTCCGCTTCCTGGAGGGTCGCAGCGGCCCCATGGTTGGGGCCGTGGAGGGCCTGCCCTATGTCGCCCTGGAAACCGTTCTCAACCCCGGCGAAACCATTTTCCTCTATACCGACGGGATCACCGAGGCCATGGATGAACACAACTCGCTCTATTCCGACGAACGGCTTTTGGCCACCCTGGGGTCCCTGGGCGTCCCGGGCCCGCGCGAGATCATCCGGGCCGTGAACAAGGACGTCATCCTGCACGTTCAACAGGCCGAGCAGTCCGACGACATCACCATGCTCTGCCTGGAATATGCCGGACCCGGATCCGGGCCATCCCGGACACTATAGACAAATCAGGCGAAGAAATGCTCGGCGACATTGGAGACTGATGCCGGGGCCACGCATCAGCCTGAGCGAAAGGGCGCAAGTTTCACTGAATGTGTCGCAGAAAATCCTGCAGTCTTTCCGAAGGCGGGTTTTCGTACAATGTCCTGGGCGGCCCGTCATGAATGATCCGGCCGTCATCCATGAAAATGAGCCGGGTTCCCGCATTGATGGCGAAGTTCATTTCGTGAGAAACAATCACCATGGTCATTCCCTCCTCCGCCAGGGAATGCATGACCGACAGCACCTCCCCCTTAAGCTCCGGATCCAGAGCCGAGGTGGGTTCATCAAAGAGCATCAGCTTGGGCTTCACCGCCAGGGCGCGGGCTATGGCCACCCGCTGCTGTTGTCCGCCCGAAAGCTGGGAGGGATAGTGATGGGCCCGTTCCTCAAGCCCCACTTTGCGCAGCAGGTCAAAGGCCAGCTCCCGGGCCGCGCCGCGGGAACTGCCGCGCACCTTGCGCGGGCCAAAAGCCACGTTTTCCAAGGCCGTCATTTGGGGAAACAAATTGAACTGCTGGAAAACCATGCCGGCCTCCAGCCGGATCAACCGGACATCTGTCTTGGGATCCCTGACGCTTTTGCCGTCCACCAGCAGGTCGCCGGCGGTAATCTTTTCCAGCACGTTGATGCAGCGCAGCAGGGTGGACTTCCCGGAACCGGAGGGGCCGATGACCACGACCACCTCCCCTTGATGGATGGTCAGGTCGATATCCCGGAGGACTTCCACACGCCCAAAACTTTTACAGACTTTTCTGCATTCGACCATGATCATATAATCTTCATCCTCCGCTCCACCAGGCGCAAGGACAGCGCCAGGGCCGTCGTCAGCAACATGTATAAAATAGCCACCGCGGTCCAGACTTCCAAGGCCCTGAAGGTGGAGGCCATGATCTCCTGTCCCTGCCGAGTCAGCTCGCCCACACCGATGACAATAAACAAAGAGGTATCCTTCAAACTGATGATGAATTGGTTACCCAGCGGCGGAATCATCCGTCGGAAGGCCAGGGGTCCCACCACGAAAACAACGACCTGCAACCTGGAGAGTCCCAGGGCCAGGCCGGCATCCACCAGCCCCTTGTTGATGGAGAGCACGGCACCGCGGACGATCTCCGCGATGTAGGCCCCGGCGTTGACGGACAACACCATGATCGCCGCGTTCAATGCGTTCAAGCGTATTCCCAGGGCCAGGGGCAGGGCGAAATAGACGAACATGGCCTGGACCACGATGGGAGTCCCCCTGATAAAGGCCACGTAGGTGAAGGCAATCCAGTTCAGCACTGGGACTTTATAAGCCTGGAACAGACCCGTCAGAACCCCGAGCAGGGTCCCGCCGATCAAACCATAAAACGTGATTTCAATGGTCAGCTTCACGCCCTTCATGAGTTGGGGCATGGAGTTGAGGACGACGTCGTATTGAAATTCCATTGATCAATCCTGCCGGTTGAAAGGGTTGACGGATAGGAGCTCACGGGGCACGCCCGGCCTCGTCTGTGTTATTCTTCGCTGCTTCCGCCCCACCCGCGCATGTCAAATCCATGGCATGAGGCAGAAAAAATTCATGCTGCGTGAAAAGGGCATGGATTTGCAAGGTGGCGCATTCAAACAATAAATACAATAAAGACAAGAAGCTGGGAGACCAAGACTCTTTCCGTGAAAAGCTTTGTCAAAAAAGCGAAAAAAAGCGCGGCCCCGAGTGCGACCGCGCCTTTGGCCGGCAAATGTTACCGGGGGCTGGGATCCTGTCCGAACCACTTGCGGTAGATTTCAGCGTAGCGCCCGTCTTCCACCAATTTCAAAAAGGCCACGTTCACGTCGTTGCGCAACTTGCTGCCCAGGGGAAAGCCAATGCCGTAGGATTGGGCCTGCATTCTGGGGCCCACGGCCTTGACCGCGCCTTCACCCGCGGTGGTGATGTAGTAAAGCACGTTCGGCGTGTCGTGCATGGCCACATCCACGCGTCCGGTTCGCAATTCCATGTAGGCCTGCTCAATGTTGGGGAATTTGACGATTTCCGAGGGGTTGAGCGTGGGTGCGTGGTTGTCGCTGGTGGTGCCGGTCCGCACCGCGATCCGTTTTCCGGCCACGTCCTCCGGCCCCTTGATGTCCTCGTTTTCCGTCCTGACCATCAGGGTCAGGCCGCTATCGTAGTAAGGATGAGAAAAGTCGACGACCTTTTCACGTTCAGAAGTGATGGTGATCCCGGCCAGGGCGGCATCCACGCTGCCCGTCTGCAGGGCCGGAACAATGCCCCCGAAATCCATGGGCTGCAGTTCGTACTCCACGCCGAGTTCCTGGGCGACGGCATCCCAGAGGTCGATGTCGAAACCAGTGTACTCTCCTGTTTTCGGATCACGAAATTCAAAGGGAACAAAGGCCGTATCCACGGCCACGACAAGTTTTTTCGCCGATGCCGGTCCCGCCAGCAGGCCGCAGACCAGAAACAGGGCCGCCATGCATCCCAGTAGACGTTTCATGCGCTTATCCTCCTTTTGTTAAAATTTTATCATGAACCACACAATCATCCTCCGCAGGAAAAACAGTTCAATGAAAATAGATTTCCCATGCAAAAGTATCCTTTGATAAGCATGACAAAATTAGTATCCAACAACAACAAAGGTTGTCAATTTTGATAATGATGCACCCCCCTGCTCTTTCCAGCGCATAGGTTTTGGTTAACGCAGACAGCGAGGGAATTCGCAACGCGAGGAAAATATACATATCCGGCCATGATCCGGTATCAGGGGACTTTGCGATGCCGTCGACGACTTTGACCGAGCCTCTGGCGGCATCATGATTTCCATTTATTATGATCCCGCAGGCGCATCATTTCACGGCCGTCATAGTCGAACAGGATCAGTTCCAGACCGGGTCCGGTTCCGCTCCAGGCGCGGCAATGGTCCAGGGCCAAACCCAAAACCTTTTCCAGCACTTTTGCGCAAGAAGGCGAATGTCGGATGATTTCCAGGGCATGCCTGGCGGTGTTGGCTCGTCCTGCTGCTGCGGCAAGGTCGGATTCCAGCCCACAGTTTTCGGCCAGATCAGCCAGGGCAGGCAGGTCGGCCGAAAACAGCCGGGCATGAGTCTGGGGCCGTCCCTGGGCCATCTTCACCAGCTTGCCCCAAAAGCCCCCCCAAATGATTGTTGAAAACCCCTGTTTCGCGGCACGGCGCATGGCAAAGCCCACGTGGTCGCCGACCTGAAGAAAGGCCGCATTCGGGTAATCCCGCAGAAGGGCCGCTTCCAAAAACTTTTGACCCCGGCCTCCAGTGCTCAGGGCCGCCAATTGCCGGCCACCGGCCCGGGCCACGGTGAGATATTGGGCAATGGTCTCCCGCCAGGCCGCATGACTGAAGGGTTTCACCGTGCCGCGCGTGCCGAGAATGGAGATGCCGCCTTCAATCCCCAAGCGGGGATTGAAGGTCTTGGCTGCCAGGGCTTCGCCGTCCAGCACCTCCACCACCACTTCCACCCGTCCGGTGGCCTTGCAATGACAAAGCGTTTCCAGCAAGGCCCGCTCCATCTGCCGACGCGGGCCAGGATTGATGGCCGCTTCGCCCACGGCCACTGGCAGCCCCGGCCGGGTGACCCGGCCCACGCCACGCCCTCCATGGATAGCGACATCATTCTGCTCGCCGGAAATAAACCGGACGCCGGCATCGATCCATGCCCGGTCGGTCACGTCTGGATCGTCCCCGGCGTCCTTGCGCACCATGACCCTGGCTGTTTCAACCTGTGCAGCTGCAGTATTTTCAAGGAAAACGTCCGGCCAATGCACGCTGATGATCAGGCGGACGCGGCCTTCAGGCGCGGGGATGGTCACACGTTGCGGACGTAGGCCACGCAGCAGGTAGACGAGTGCTGCCTTGGCAGCGGCCGTGGCCGCGGACCCGGTGGTGAATCCGATCCGGACCTTGCCCCGGCGATTCATTTCGCGTGTCCGCTGCGTTTTTCAGCATGCAACTGACCAGCAGACCCGAAAAACGTAACAGAATTTCTTTGTTCGGGTTTGGCCGTTTGTCTAATTAAGTCATCCATCAAATGTCGAACAATTGCCAAATGTTTCAAAAAGATGCCCTTGTTCATGGCGTGCCATGGCTGGTCATTACAAAGAAATCTTCCTTGATCAGTGGGAACAATTGCGTTGATTTGACAGGGCGATCATGGCCAAAGCGTTCAAGGCCGAGGCGGCCAGAGACGAGCCGCCCTTGCGGCCGCAAATGCTGATAAAAGGAGAACCCGCAAGGGCCATCAAGGCCTCTTTGGATTCTGCGGCCTGCACGAACCCCACGGGCATCCCGATGACCAGGGCCGGACAAGCCCGGCCCAACCGGACCAGCTCGATCAACCGTAACAAGGCCGTAGGCGCGTTGCCGATCAGCCAGATTGCGTCCGGATACCTGTGGGCGGCCACCTCCACGGCCGCGGCGCACCGGGTGGTCTCCCTGCTCTGGGCCAATTCCAGAACGCGGGGATCATTGATCAGGCAATGTACGTTGCAGCCCAAGGGCTCATACAGCCTGGCCGGCAGACCAGCCGCGGCCATGCGCGTATCCGTAATCACGGCCCGAGCCCGTTTCAGAGCCGCTATCCCGCTTTCCAAAGCACGAGGATGGAAACGCACCAGATCCAGCAGCTCGAAATCAGCACTGGCATGGATCATCCTGCGCACCACCATCCACTGATCCCCGGCAAAAGGTCTTGGTAATGGCGCTTCCGCCTCGATGATCGCCAAGGACTGGTCCTCGATGCGTTGACCAGCGGCATTCAAGGGTATGGACGGAAATTCAGGCATGGGATTCCTTATGTGATCTGCCCACAAACTTGTCGGGTTTGATCTGTTGTTTTGCATCTCCAAGGAGTTGACCGGGTGTGGAAGAATTCGTCAAAAAACCGCCCTTGCTTGAAGCATTGACAATAAGGCACTGTAAAGACGACGCGAAAGTTTCTGAGCCGGAAAAAGTCGATCCCTGTCGGCAGACTGAATGCATCATGGAAATTTATATTTTAAGGCCTTGGGCCAGGCCGCGCAAGCCGCAACCAGGGCCGCGGCGGCCCGGGGACAAGAGCCGAAGTGCAGGTGGATGTAGGACGCCAGAACATTGCCGAACCTCAATCCCTCGGTATATTCCCGTCCTTGGCGATCCCTGACCAGATAGGCGGCCTGCGCGCTCTCGTGCATGGCTCCATCCAGACTCGAATAGTGAAATTCATGGCCTCGCAGGACGTTCCCTTTGTTTCCCAGCAGACAATCCTCAGCCAGGGTCACTTCCCTGTACCCCAAAGCCTGGAACCGGGAACACATCCTCGCCTGAAGCGAAAAAACCCCGGCCATGGAGTACCCCCTGCCTTCCAAGTCCTGCAGGTCTGACAGCAGATACAAAAACCCGCCGCATTCCGCATACATGGGCATGCCGCTCCGGGCTGCCCGCAGCACACAGGCGCGCATCGACTCGTTGGCCGAAAGCTTGGACGCATGAAGTTCCGGATACCCCCCTCCCAGATATAGACCCTGAACATCCCTGGGCAAATCTTTATCCGCCAGGGGCGAAAAAAACGCCAACTCGGCTCCAGCGCGGCGCAACAGATCCAAATTTTCCTGGTAATAAAAGCAAAAAGCCCGATCCAGGGCCACGGCCAAGCGGATCATGACCGGCCTTGCGTTATTCTGATTCACCCCGGTCGCGCCTGCTCCCGCACCCGGCAAAGGGTCTATTCGCGTCTTCGCCAGGACCAGCAGGTCCGGGACGTCCGCGTCCCGTTCAATCCAAGCGGACAAGGTTTTACGCTGTTGCGCCCCCCAGTCCACGTCCCGGGCTGTATGCAACCCCAAATGTCGGGAGGGCAGGGCCAGATCCGGTCGGCGGGGCAAACAGCCCAAACAGGGCAATTCAGGCAGATACGCTCTCATGGCCTCGCGCAGTATCCGCGCGTGTTCCGGCCCGCCAACCTTGGTGAACATGACCCCGGCCAGCCTCAAATCCGGATCAAAATCCCGGAAACCGCGTACCAAGGCCGCAACGGATCGACCCTGGGACCGGGCATCCACCACCAAGACCACGGGCAGCCCCAGCCACTTGGCCATCTGGGCCGTGGAACCGGTCTCTTCCCTGCCCGATGCTCCATCGAACAGGCCCATCACGCCCTCCACCAGGCAGAAATCCGAGCCGTCGTCGCGACGCTGGAACAACTCCAGGACCGTATCCCGGGAAAGCATCCAGCCGTCCAGGTTGTGCGTTGCCCGCCCGGTAACCGCGGTCATGTGCGAGGGATCGATGAAATCCGGCCCGACCTTGAATCCTTGGACCCTGAAGCCCCGCACCATCAAAGCCGCGGCCAGGGCCAGGGCGACCTGGGTCTTTCCGCATCCGCTGTGCGTCCCGGCAATCACCAGACCTGGGATGCATTCTGTCATGGGAGGGGGATCTCTTTGGAATTCAATTTGACCAGTCAGTGAACAATCTTTCGACTATTTGCAACGCCCGGGCAGCATGAGCGATAAAAAGTAAGCAGCCGGTTGATTGCATGCCTTTTGGATCGCGACTTGTGAAGCTTTGGACTTGGCCCCGGTTGTACATCGGCCGCGAACGTCATAAGCCGACATTTATCGTTATGCGTGAGAATTGTTCAGCATGGCGCCCAGGGCCGCGAAGCTCTCCTCAAGGGTCTGCCGCTCGTGCACCTGTTGCTTGAGAAAGTCACGGATCGGGCCGATGAGTTGAAGTGCCGCGTCAATTTCCTGGCTGCTGCCCTTGGCATAGGCTCCGATATTGACCATGTCCTCGACTCGCTTGAACGTGGCCAGGCTCTTGATCAATGCCTGTCCGGACTGGACGATCTCCGGCGGGGTCACGTCGGGACGCAGCCGGCTGATGCTCCTGAGCACGTCAATGGCCGGATAGTGGCCTTGGTCGGCCAACTCCCTGGTGAGAACGATATGGCCGTCCAGGATGGACCGCACCGAATCGGCCACGGGTTCCGAAAAATCGTCGCCCTCCACCAGGACGGTGTAAATTCCGGTGATGCTCCCCTGCTCGCTGTTCCCGGCCCGCTCCAGCAGCCTGGGCAACATGGCGAAAACCGTGGGCGTATAGCCCCGGGTTGTAGGCGGCTCTCCGGCGGCCAGGCCCACTTCACGGGCGGCCATGGCGAAACGGGTCACGGAATCCATCATCAGGATCACGTCCTTGCCCTTGTCCCGAAAAAACTCGGCAATTGCCGTGGCCGCAAAGGCCGCGCGCATCCGCACAAGAGGCCCTTGCTCGCTGGTGGCCACCACCAGAACCGATCTGGCCATGCCCTCCGGTCCCAGATCCTTTTCCATGAAGTCCAGCACTTCACGGCCTCGCTCCCCGACCAGAGCGATGACATTGATATCCGCCTTGGTATACCGGGCGATCATGCCCATCAGTGTGCTCTTGCCCACTCCGGACCCGGCCATAATTCCCACCCGCTGTCCCTTGCCCAAGGTGAGCAGGCCGTTGATGCTCCGGATGCCCACATCCATAGGCTCGTGGATGCGCGGACGCCTCAGGGGGTTGAGCGGCTGGGCGTGCAAGGGATAGTAGCGGGTTGGAACAAGCACGGGGCCGGAATCCATGGGCTTGCCAAAGGCGTCCACAACCCGGCCGAGCAGCTGACTGCCCACGGGAAACAGCGGCGGGGTGTTGGAATTCTGGATCAGGCTGCCCGGACGAATGCCACGCATCTCTCCATAGGGCATGAACAAAACCGATCCGTTTCTAAACCCGACAACCTCGGCCGGAATGCCTCCCTGTTCATCCTCGGACAGCAGCCGGCAAAAGGACCCCAGGGGCGCTTTCATGCCCCGGCCTTCCACCAGCAGGCCGACCACCTTGGAAACCTTGCCGAACGTCCTGGCCGGATCGGTTTCCTTGAGCAGCGCAATGCAACTTTGCGGCCCGAGCCCCATCAGGTATTTTCCTCAAGGGTCAGCTGGTCCACAATTTCCTGCAAACTGGCTCTGCGGGCGGCAATGGTATTGTCCACCATGCCGTGATCGCACTCCAGGACAAGTCCTCCGGCCTCTATGCTCTCGTCGGCCTTGACCTTGCAGCCCTTCAGCCCCTGCTCCTCGGCCTTGGCCTGCCCAAGCAGGTCCTCCATCAATTTCTGATCCCGCGGATGAACCGTGATCACCACCCGGCGCTTGACGTCCATCATGTCCACGGCCTGATCCAGCAAATTGCCGAGGCTTTCCCGGCGGTTGTTGTCCAGTTCCACGGCCAGAATCTTTTCCACCATGACTTGAACCAGTAACGCCAAGTCCTGTCGGTGGGACTGCCACAAAGACTGTCCGGCTTGGCGCATGGAGTCCAGAAGGGACTTGCATTCCAGTCCTTTCTGTTCCTTGATTTTCTTCACCTCTTCCGCAGCCTTCTTGCAGCCTTCTCGCCGTCCCTGCTCCTTGGCTTGGCAGCGCAGTTCTTCCGCCTCAACCATGGCCTGGGACAAAATCTCCTTGGCCATGTTTTGGGCTTTCCCGCGCACGCGCTCCAGGTACTCTTCCTCGGCCTCCATGCACAATGCCGCACGTCGAGCGCTGTTCATGCTCAATTCAGCCAGACCCACGCTTTTCGGACCGATGATGATTCTTCCGGTTGCCGACATTGGCGTGGCGGCGCTTCCATCAGATAAGGACATCGCCGCCTCCCTTGCCGCTGATGATGATCCGGCCTTCGGCCTCCAGCCTGCGCACCACCTTGACCACATTCATCTGCGCGGCTTCCACGTCGGAAAGCTTGACCGGACCCATGATTTCCAGATCTTCGCGGATCATTGTCGCGGCCCGCTCCGAAAGATTGGAAAAGAATTTGTCCTGCAGCTCTTCCGGGGCACCTTTCAGGGCCAGGGTCAGTTCGTCGTTGCTGACCTCCTTGAGCAGTTCCCGGATGCTACGGTCATCAAGCTGCTTGATATCCTCAAACACGAACATCAACTGACGGATCTCCTCGGCCAGTTGCGCGGATTCCTCTTCAATATCCGAGAGCACTTCCTCTTCGGTATTGCGATCCACGGCGTTGAGAATCTCGGCCACCGAGGGCACGCCGCCGACCTTACGGCCCTCCCGGCCGCCCATGGCAAAAAGCTGGCGTTCCAGCACCTTGTCCACCTCCATGAGCATGTCCTCGGGCACGGCCTCCAGCTTGGCCAGTCGGATCAGGACCTCGGGCCGTACGCCCGTGGGCAGGTTTTGCAGCAGACCGGCGGCTTGCTCTGGATCAAGATGTCCCAGGATCAGGGCCAGGGTCTGGGGGTGCTCGTTGCGCAAAATCTGGGCCAATATTTTTGAACTCACGTTTTCCAAAGCCTTGAACGGAGCCGGCCCGGTGTCCAGTTCCAGGAGATCCAACACATATCTCGCGGTGTCGCTGTCCAATCCCTGCAGCATGCGCCGCACCCGGTCAGGGCTGCTCATGAGCATATTGTCGCCCAGGGTCAAAATCTGGTTGAATTCCTTGAGCACTTCCTCGATCATCTCTTTGGGAACCGCATCCATTTCCACCATGGCCTTGCTCACTTTGGCTATCTCCCGGCGATCAAGGTGCTTGAAAACGTCCGTGGCATACTTGTCGCCCAGGGCCAGGAGCAGAATGGCTGTCTTCTGCGGGCCGGAAATTTTTTCAGCCACCTCAGGCATTCTCCTCTTTCAACCAAATCTTCAGCACGTTGATGCTCTGTTCCAGATTTTTCTGAAACAGCTGGGCGGTGTTTTCCTTCAGCGCATCCAGACGACGCTGGGCCATGGCGGCCTCAGAGTCCATGGCCTCGGCCTCTTCCAGAGCCATGCGCTCCTCTCCTTCAAGCAGGGCCGTGGCGGCAAGTTCTTCCTGTTCGGCCACGCGGGGCCGGATCATGGCCAACACCGCCGGTCGAACCACCAAAACCAGAAACAGCAGGACCAGAAAGAAGTTGAGTATGGGTTTACCAAACTGACGAGCATAACTTAAAATCATTTCGGCGAGCCCGGGAACCGGCAGCAGGTCCGGTTCGCCGAATGAAATGCTGGACACTTCCACGCTGTCCCCGCGGGTTGCGTCAAATCCCACGGCATTGCGGACCAATTGCTCGATCCGTTGCAGCTCCTCGTCACTGCGGGGAATGAAGACAGTTCCCTGCCCGTCCGGACCGGGCTCATATCGACCATCAACGATAACCGCCACGCTCAGGCGTTGCAACTCCCCAACGGGCAGAAGAATCTGCTGCTCCTCCCGATTGATTTCAAAATTTGTGGTGGAAGAGGTTCTTGAAGTTTCCTGGAGGGTTCCCTGGCCGGCAAATCCCTCCCCGCGAAAAGCCGGTTCAGGGACTCCTGTTTCCAGGTTGGACTGTCCCATGCTGGACTCATCGCTTTTTTGTTCGCTGCGCACTACGCTGCTTTCCGGATCGAAAAACTCCTTGCGGATCGTTCGCTGGCTGAAATCCAGATCCGTGTTGACCTTGGCGATAACCTGACCATGGCCAATGATCGGCGAAAGCATCTGGTCGATGCGCCGCTCCAAATTCTGCTCCAGCATCAGCTTGTACTCCAACTGGGTGCTGGTCACGCCCTCAATGGAATCCGGGGCCTTGGGCTGGTAGAGTAGCCGACCGCTGGTGTCGGAAACCGTGATCTGATCCGGTGAAAGCCCTTCCACGGCCGAAGCCACCAGGTTGACCACGCTTTGGATCTGCCGATTTTCCAGCTTGGCCCCCTGCTTCATGGTCAAAATGACAGCCGCTGAAGGCGGACTCTGCTCCTCGATAAAAAGGCTGCGGTGCGGAATAACCAAATGGATCCGCGAGCTGACCACTTCGGGAAACTCTGAAATGGTTCTGGCCAGTTCTCCCTGCAAAGCCCGCTGGTAATTGATGCGTTGGATATAGTCGGTCTGGCCGAGCTTGACGTCGTCAAACAGCTCAAAGCCCAGGCCGGGACCACGCAGGGTACCTTCACCAGCCACGCGCAGACGCAGTTCATGCACTCGGTTCGCCGGCACCAGGATGGTCTGGCCGTTGTCTTCCAGACGATAAAGCTCCTTGTTCGCCTTGAGGCTTTCCATCACCCGGTGGGCGTCCTCCGGTGTCAGGCGATCATAAAGAACACTGTATTCAGGCCGTCCCATCCAGTAAATGAGCAGAAAAAAAATCAACAACACGGACAGGGCGACACCGCCGACCATGATGCGTTGAGGGACCGTGGTATTGGTCCAGAGGTGCAGAACTTTGGCCTTAAGATTCTCCAGGAAAGGAGGCATTCTCATTCTCCGCCGTTTGAGGTTCGGGGTTCACGGTTAGAGGGGTGGGGAAGCAAGGTTTGCGGGCCTTTGCACTTCTGTCCTAGAACGGCATGCGCATCACTTCCTTATAGGCCTCCATCAACTTGTTGCGAACAGCCGACGTCATGCTCATGGCCAAACTGGATTTTTGTAGGGCGATCATCAACTCGTGCACGTTTTGCCGTTCACCGGAAGCAAAGGATTCAATCATGCCTATGGATTCTTTTTGCAAGTTGTTCACATTTTTCAAGGAATCCTGAAGAGTTGCTGAAAACGGCTTGACATCCTTATGGCCGGCAGGCACATCGGTTTCTTTAGGTGGCTGGGCCGCATGGTTGTAAGCCTTCAGGGCCAGGGGAGTGATGGACATGGTCTGTTACCTCCGCACGTTGCGCGTCCCGTAATCGGAACAGGTCTTAGTCTTAGCGCCCCAGTTCCAGCGCCTTGTTGTACATGGCCTTGACCGAGGAAATGGTTGCCGCGTTGGCCTCGTACGTGCGCAGCGCGGTCATCATATTGGTCATCTCTTCCACCACGTTGATGTCCGGAAGACTGACGTATCCCTGATCATCGGCGTCAGGATGGCCCGGGTCGTATATTCTCTTGAAAGGGCGCTGGTCCGTAACCACACCGATCACCTTGACCCCCTTGACCTCACGCTCCAGTTCCGAGCGCATGGCTTTAGTGAACTCGGAGTCCAGGGGCTGGGATTGGAATACAACGCTCTTGCGGCGATAGGGCCCTCCTTCCGGGGTTCTGGTGGTGTTCACGTTGGCCAGGTTCATGGAAATGACATTCAAATGGGAACGCTCCGCGCTCAGCCCGGAAGCCCCGATATCCAATGCGGTAATAAAGTCCATCAGCGGCCCCCTTCGGAAATGATGGTTTTCAGTCCCTCAAAATTCTTGTGCAGAGTGGTCACTAACGTATTATAAAGCAACGTGTTCTTGGCCATCAAGCTCATTTCCTTGTCCAGATCCACGGCATCCTCGCCCTGGACCACCCGTGGCCGCAAGCTTTTAATGAAATCCGCTGAAAAGGCATTCGGATCAAACACCGCCGGCAGATGTTTAGGGTCGGTGCGAGCCATTCTGCCCCGGGCATCCAGTCCCAGAGCAGCCTGCAGATCCTCCTCGAATTCCAATCGCCTGGCCTTGTATCCGGGCGTCTTGATATTCGCCAGATTGCCGGCGACGACATTTTGACGTTCAAGGCGCATATCCAGAACCTTGGCCGTCAAATGAATGTGTGGTCGAAACATGCTTTTCATTGTTTGGAATGCTCCTGCTTTCAGTATTCCGCGGCGTTCCTCGAGTGTAACCGCAGCACTTGTACAATAATTTTTGAGAAGAACAAGCAACTCCCGTTCCAATCTGAATGCAGCACAAAAAAAACATCCGGCAATGATTGCAGGCCATATTGGCATGAAGGATGCAAATCTTCCAGCGCATGACCCGGCAATGCTTTTTTGAACACGACAACGCGCTCTAATGAAGGAGGACAACCAACATGACCAGTCATCTTGACTACGAAATCAACAAGGAACTCGGTGAGTGTTACCTTTTCATGGGAGAACTGGAAAAAGCCGAGCAATATTATGAAAAGGCGGCCAATTCCAACGGCACTCATCCGGATCCGTATCTGGGTTTGGCCACTGTGGCCGTCCAGCGAGGAGACCTGCGCACAGCGCTTGAACTATACCGCAAGGCATCGTCCATCGAAGCTACGGACAAATCCCTGACCGGCATGGGGCTTGTGGAAATGGAAATCGGTGCTCCGGAAGACGCCTTTGATCATTTTCTGCAGGCCCTGCAAAAAAACCCAGAAAACCTGGTGGCGCTTTTTGGTTTGGTGCAGGCCGGCCACTCTCTGGAACGTCTGCAAGAGATCCTGGCCCCATTACGCGACTTCCTGGAATTAAATCCGGACAAGAGCGAAATCCGCTTCACCCTGGCAGGCTGTCTGGTCAAGCTGAGTGAAGTGGGCAAGGCTCAAGAAGAACTGAACAAACTTCTGGAAAACGACCCCGGCTATGAACCGGCCAAGGAGCTGATGCTGCAACTCACCCAATAGGCATACTCTCCCGGTTGCGTTGCTCCTTCTTTTTTAGGGCCGCCCCTGACTCATCCCCGCGCCAGGGAGCGGCCCTGGGAAGCATTTTATCATGCGGCGTTTTTTCCAGGGAACCGACCCACGGGACACTGCACCATAGCGTGGAATCAACCAGTTTTTACCTTTCCGTACGCACTTCGCCCAATCGTTGACATACCGCCTCCCTGCCAAGGCAGGTCAAGACCCGATATTATCGGCCTGCGGTATGCCGTCGAAAACGTTGACGGATTCCCGGTCAACCTGTTTACGCGCCTTGCCAAGCCGGATCGCTTGTGGCATCTCCCGACAAAAGGAGACGCCATGACCTTGTTGCCCATTAAAAAAGCGCTGCTGAGCGTCACGGATAAAAGCGGGCTTACGGATTTCGCCGCCTTTCTGAATCAGGGAAACGTCCAGCTCATCTCCACCGGCGGAACGCGGCAAACGCTTCTTGCCGCAGGGCTGCCAGTGACAGCGGTAAGCGATGTCACCGGGTTCCCGGAAATCCTGGACGGCCGGGTCAAGACCCTGCACCCGCATATCCATGGCCCGCTCCTGGCGGACAAGCACAATCCCGAACATATGCGAACTTTGGCTCAATTCCAGCTGAAGCCTCTGGATCTGATCTGCGTAAATTTGTATGACTTCGGCAAGGCTCTGGCGCAAAAACTGAGTTTGGCTGAATGCGTGGAGCAAATCGACATTGGCGGACCGACCTTGATCCGCGCTGCAGCCAAAAACTTCCAAAGCGTTTTGGTGATCCCGAATCCTGAATTTTATCCCCGGGTCATAGAGGAACTCGCAACCCACAAATATCATGTCGGCTTGGCTCTGCGTCGCGAAACAGCCGCCAGGGCATTCCAGCTGACATCGTCATACGACGCCACGATCTCTTCCTATCTGGAACAACCAGAGATCCTGGCCGTCTCAGGGCATGTTGCATAAAACAGCGCAAGCATGGACAGTGACTTGGACGCATGCTTGATCGCAACAGACAGTGAATGCGCCCAGAAACTTTTTGCTGGCATTGTCCCCTTACTGACGAAGCTGTCAAAGCTTGCTGAAAAGCACGGTCCGAATTCTTTGGCTTGTCAGCAATATGTTGAAATCATGGCGGTAAAAAGGCCTGAAGATATTCCTCCAGACTGGAAAAGGAATCGCCCATAGCCAATCAACTCTACGGCAACACCACCGGGCTTAAACCCAGCCAGGTCAAGGCATTGAGCCGTCTGTATCAGCGGCGGTATCCGCACATCGGGGGCTACACCCTGGAGCAGGCCAGGGAGTTGTGCATGCTCAGCGCGGATACGGGGAGACAAATCGGACTGCTCATCGACCGTCAAGGTCGGCCCTCCATCGTCATTGTGGGCGACGCCCACGGCATCGTCATCCCTGAACTGCCTCCGGGCCGCCATGGCCCCGGACGGCTGCGCGGCCTGCGACTTTTGCACACGCACCTCCGTCAAGATCCTATAAACGAAGAGGATCTGATGGACATGATCTTCCTGCGCCTGGATTCCATTGCCCTGTTGTGCATTGATAAATGGGGACAGCCCGCGCTTTTTTCCTGGGCCCATCTGCTCCCTGACAATATAGACCGCGATCCGTACCGGATTCTGCCACAGACCCCCTGGGATCAAGTCCATATCGACTTCTCGGCGCATACCGAGGCCCTGGAGGAGGAACTGGGGAGATCCATCGCCTCTCTTGGCGCGGATGCGGGGCTGGATAGCGCGCTTTTGGTCAGCGTGGACACGCTGCCCCGTCAAGCCCAGGAACAAAATCTGGTTGAACTCGCTGCACTGGCGAAAACCGCGGGCATTATTGTTGTCGGCACCATGATCCAGCGCGTTTTGAAACAAAATCCGAAACACATCCTGGGCAAGGGCAAACTGGCGGAACTTGAGGTTTTGGCCCTGCGTAACAACGCCGAAATGCTGCTCTTTGACCAGGACTTGAGCCCCACCCAGATCCGCAACCTGACCCAGCTCACGGAACGCAAGATCCTGGACAGAACCCAACTGATCCTGGATATCTTTGCCCAGCACGCCAGAAGCAGGGCCGGGAAACTGCAGGTGGAAATGGCTCAGTTGCGCTATGCCATGCCCCGGCTGGTGCGCCAGGACAGGGCCATGAGCCGTCTGGCCGGAGGAATTGGCGGGCGAGGACCTGGTGAAACCAAATTGGAAATGGACAGGCGCAAGATCAGGCAGCGCCTGGCCAGAATCAGGCGGGAATTGGAAGGACTGCGGAAACAGCGCGGGGCCACCCGCGTCAGGCGGCAAAAAGCAGGGCTTCCCGTGGTGGCCATGGTCGGATACACCAATACCGGCAAGTCCACGCTGCTCAACGTACTCACCACCAGCGAAGTGCTCGCCGAAGACAAGCTCTTCGCCACCCTGGATCCCACCAGCCGACGGGTGCGATTTCCTGAACACCGGGAGCTGGTGCTCACGGACACGGTGGGCTTTATTCGACGACTACCCGCGGAACTCAGGGAGGCCTTCCAAGCGACCCTGGAGGAATTGGATGAAGCGGACCTGTTGTTGCATGTTGCGGATGCGGCCCACCCGGAACTGGAACGCCAAGTGCTTGATGTTCAAAACATCCTTGCGGATCTGGGACTTCAAGACATCCCTTGCCTGCTGGTTTTGAACAAGATGGATCAGGTTGCCGGGGATCAGCGAGGCTTTCTGGAAAAGGCATTCCCCCAGGGTGTTGCCGTGTCAGCTCTGTCCAGGGAAGGGCTGAATACGCTGGTGCGCCGGATCATGACCGCCCTGCCCCCGGTTCTGACATAGCACGGCCTGTCATAGCACGGCCTGTTTCCCGCCGGATCATGTTTCACGCCGTGCCCTGACGCGCCAAAACGCCCCGGCGATGCGACCCATTTGACTGAAGGCTGTGCATGGACCATGCGGTCATGGTCACAGATCCACCAGGGCCACGTCGTTAGCCCTTAAATCTTGTCCCAGGAAAATACTCCCGACCCGGGCAAAGCGTTCCGGGCCGTCCGTGGCCAGAAAAACGCTCTTCCCCGGAGCACCCCCTCGCTGACGAAGCAGTCCGTGAAGGCGCAATTTTTGCTCCACCACGGCGGCCGTGGTCATTGCCGAATCCACGAGAACCACGCCTTTTCCGACCACGTTTTGAATGGCTCCGGCCAAAACCGGGAAATGCGTGCATCCCAGCACGAGGCAATCCGGATCAGTCGCCGCAAGGCCGGTGAACAGCCTTTGCAGGTAGCGTCCGGCTATGGCTTCCACCAAGGGGCCTTCGATCCATCCTTCCTCGGCCAGGGACACGAACAGGGGGCAGGCCAGGGAGCGCACATCAGAAGCGGGTCTCCTGGTTAGGATGGCTTTTTCATAGGCTCTGCCCCGAATGGTTCCTTCCGTGGCGATAACCCCGATACGTCCGGAAAGGGATGCGGTGCAGGAGGCCATGGCGCCAGGCTCCACCACGCCAATCACGGGCAAGGGAGCGAACGCACTGCGCAAAGCCTCCATTGCCACGGCCGAGGCCGTGTTGCAGGCCACCACCAGCAGCTTGATCCGCTGTTCCACCAAAAGCCTTGAAGCCTGCAGGGCATAGCGCGTGACCGATGCCGCGCTTTTGGCGCCATAGGGCAACCTGGCCGTGTCCCCGAGATAGACCAGGTGTTCCGCGGGAAGACAACGTCGCAGGGCTTTGAGCACGGTCAAACCGCCCACGCCGGAATCAAAAATGCCCACTGGCAGATCTGTGTTTTGGGGAAACATTTTTGCGTGCAAGAGATAAGAGATGATCAAGGGGTCTAAAAC
>DSBL01000025.1 GCA_011049455.1 Desulfonatronum sp.
CATGGCCAGACCCTGACCCAGCGGACCGGTGGTGGCCTCGACTCCCGGAGTCATGTGTTGCTCCGGATGGCCTGGGGTCCGGCTGCCGTATTGACGGAACGCCTGCAGGTCGGCAATGTCCAGATGCCCTGAAAACGCCAGCAGGGCATAAAGCAGCATGGATTCATGGCCCGCGGAAAGCACGAACCGGTCCCGGTTGAACCATTCAGGATCCTGGGGATCGTGACGCAGAAAATCGTGAAACAAGACATAGGCCATGTCCGCGGAGGACATGGGGCCGCCGGGATGGCCGGAGTTGGCCTGACGAGTGGCGTCCATGACCAGGGCCTTGATGATGTTCACGCAGTGTTGGTCGTTGCTGGTGTTGGGCATAATCTCCTCTTGGCGGAATGACATCTATGGTTTCAGGGTTTCCATCTGGTCAATGCGTCGTTGATGACGCTGGCCCTCGAAATCGGTGGTCAGGAAGGCCAGGACAATGCTTCTGGCCAGTTCCGTGCCCAAAACCCGCGAGCCCAGGCAAAGCACGTTGGCCTTGTTGTGCGCTCTGGCCGCACGGGCCATAAATTCGTTCACACACAGGGCCGCCCGAATTCCGGGAATCCTGTTTGCGGACATGGCCATCCCCTGGCCGGTTCCGCAGATCAGGATCCCCGGGCAATCGGTTTGCAGGACCTTGTGACAGAGTTCCTGCGCCTTGAGCGGATAGTCGCAGGAATCCAGGGTGTGCGTGCCGAGATCCTCCACGGTCCGTCCGATCTGGTCGAGATAGGATTTGATGTTTTCCTTCAAATCAAACCCGGCGTGGTCCGAGGCGATGAGCAGGTTGGTCGCGTTCATTGCTTTTTGCCTTTTGGGTTTCAGAGATTCCACGACCGGATACGCCGTTGAACATATTCCTGGCGTTCGGCGTCACGCTGGGTCGCGAGGTGTTTGATTTCATCCGACAAAAACGAAATCTGTTTCAACGCCAAGTCCTTTTCGTTGAAAATATCCACCTGCGGTCCAGCCACGGTCACGTCCAGACCGGCCATGGCCGCTTCGGCCAAGCCCAGGCTGTGCAGTTCCTGGTGCAGGCGCTTTTGAAGCTGAGCGATTTCCCAGTTGCGGAAAGCCAAAAGGACCATCCATTTGATTTCACTGAATAGAACAAGCAGGCCGAGACGGAGAGTGCTTGTCAGAGACAGAGCCGGAGCGGAATCCGCAAGTGGGGGTGGTGGGTTTTGATGCATGTTTCCTCTCAATGTTTGGCTTTTGATGAACACTATTGAAGCGGTTCCAGGAAGCGGAGCATGGTTCCAGGAGGCAATTGCAGAGAAAGGTCGGATTCATGCCAGCGACCGGCGGCAACTTCCAGATGCTGCACGCGAACAACGGCCCGATTCTGTTCTTGGTGCAAAACCATGCGTTTGGGGGATCGAGGGGCATCGTCCAACCATTGTTCAATATTCACATTCCATCCATTGAAGGCGTTTTGTTGCAAGTTTCTGGGCCGGCCGTCCATGTCCAAGGTCAGGATTGCATGTTGCTCATGAAGTTCCACGTGATATTCGCAATATTGTTCCGTGCACAGGGCGGAACTGTAGTTTTCGGGGATGAGCGTGTCCCAGCAACCTGTTAGGATTTGGGCAAGAACGTTCAGGCGCAACGGCATGGCCAAGCCCATGGCCGCGGCACCGGTTCGGGAATCCTGGGAGAAAAGCGCTTCCTGATTGCCCGGAGTGAAGCCGAGCCAGCCTTGTGCGTCTTCACGCCAGTGGGCGAGCATGGTTCCAACCCCTGCTTGCAGGTCCATGCGGACTGGAAAGGATGTCCGGCCCCAGAACGAGAAAATCAGACGAGAGCCGCGATCATTAGACGTATAGTTGACGCTGCCGCGTGCGAAAAAATCGCAAGTGAAACAGGATCTGGTAAAATTTTCATGGAACGTGTCCCAAACAAGATTGGGTCTCTCCGGCTCCAGAAGCATTGGCCGGTCCTGCCTTTTGGCGCAAGCCGATGCAAAAAGTGAACACAGCGCCAATAACGAACAGAGTGTCAGGCGCCGGCGCGAACGCATCATAGCTTTTCCAATTTTTTCCGCACTGCGTCCGGTTGTTTTGTTTCATGTTTCAGGGCATTTTGATAACCCTTTTTGGCCTTTTCAATTTTGTTCAGGCCCAGGGCGATATCGCCGTAATGTTCCCAGATTGTTGGATCGTCCGGCATGATTTCCACGGCGGACTGGATGTGCTTCCATGCTTCTTCGGCGTTGCCCATCCTAAAGAGCACCCAGGCCAAGGAATCAATGATATGTCCGCTGCCGGGCTTGAGCTTGAGGGCATTTTCAATGAGCACCAGGGCTCGTTCGAGATTTTGGCCCTCTTCGGCCAGGGTGTATCCGATGAAGTTCAGGGCCTCGGCGTGATCAGGGTCCAAAGCCACAACATCTTCCATGATGCGCATGGCTTGGCTTCGTTGTCCCATCTGCTCCTGAAGAAAACCCAAGCGATACAGGACATCGGTATCCTGCGGCCAGTTGGTCCGGGCCTGTTCCAAAAGCTTTGCAGCTTTGCCCGGTTGATTATCTTCAATCATGATTTCCGCTTCCAGGAGCAGGAAGTCACTCATCTGCGGAAACAGATCCTGCCCCTCCCGGGCCAGGTCCAAGGCTTCATCCGGGCGTTCAAGCTGAAGAAGCAGGTGGCCTTGAAAGCTGAGCGCCCTCGCGTAGTGGGCGTGATCCTCTGGAATCCTGCCCAGGTAATACAAAGCCTGCTCCATGTCCTTGTCGCCGTCAAAGGCTGCCAAGGCCCTGTAAAAATCCGCTTCCGGCGAGCCGTTGTTTTCCGGAATAAGGGCCAGCAATGATTTGGCCTGCTCGAAAAAATTTTCCCGCAAGAAAATCAGCGCCGCTTCCAGAACAAAAGGCTCTCTTTCGGATTGGCTCAAAGCGTGGGAAAGAGCCTTGTCCGGCTGATTCAGCTTCACGTTGAGCTGGATCAGTCGCAACAAAATTTCCTCGGAATCCCGGCCCACCTCGAGAATGCGTTGGTAGACTTCTTCGGCCTGGATTAAATCACCTTGGTTTTCATAGAGATAGGCCAGCTCGGCCAATGCTTCGATAAACTCGGGGTTTTGACTCAAGGCCTGGGTCAGTTCCTCCTCGGCCTGAGCGGTAAGCCCCAGGCCGGCTTTGCTTCTGGCCAAAAGCAAGCGCAGTTCAGGGTTTTTTTCGTTTTCGGGCACGGCCTCAAGAATGTCAGCTGCATGGGAAAACCGGGAATACTGCAACAGCAGGCCTGCCAATTCCTGGCGGATGAGCAGGTCGTGCGGATGGCGCCGAAGGTATCCGTCCATGGCGGCAATGGCTTGATCCGCCATGTTCTCCGCAAGATAGGCGTTGATCAGGGTCGAGAAAAGGACGCGGTTTTCGGGGAAGAGATCAATGGCCTTGATCAGGATTTCCCTGGCTTGTTCGGTTTTCCCCTCTCGCCAGAATGAATTGGCCAGTTCCATACTTAAAAAAGGCGATGGATCCAGTTGGAGCGCATCTTGAAGTGCTTGGCGGGATTCGTTGGGCCGGCCTTCGCGTTCGAACTCATGGGCCAAAAGATACGAGTAGGCAGCCATGGCGCTGTCCTTGAGTTCTTCTTCCGGTTCCAAGATGGGCCCGGAAAACAGGGGTTCGAAAGGAGGAGCTGTTTTTGGCGCGCAGGCCGGCAGGGCGAGGGACAGCCAGATCAAGATCAGCAGCAGGGCGCGTTGTGGCGATGGTTTGTGCTTGGACACCTGGAATGGCCCTTATTGCGTATTGTTTTGTTCTTGGGATGAACAGTGTTGTTGCAGTATCGTGTATAGACGATGACCAAGAAGAAGACCCAGTTCAATGAATTCCGGACCAAAGGTACGACCGATTTCGGTCCGGAAGGTGTTGGCAATGCCTCGGATTTTTTCGATGCCTTCCGGATACTTGAATAGAATTTGGGGCAGGCCCCATTCTTCGTAATCGCAGATTTCCCAGAGGGTGGTTCCGAAATTATCCGGGCCCCACCGAAATTTGTCGGCATCATATAAGGCCGCGGACAGCAGCTCCTTCTGGGGGTCGTCCGTGGATTGTGCTGTTTGAAAGGCCTCGTGGTTGCGAATTGCAAAGACGACCATTTCCCTTTCATAATCAGAAAGAGGATAGTCGTTCAAAATGCGGGATGCAAGCTCTCCTCCTCGCTGAGCGTGGTTTGGCTCCAGTCTGCAGGTGTCATGCATCAGTCCGCTCATTTGAACCAAAATACTCAACCTGCGCGCATGATCCATGCCCCAGGGACGAGCTTCTACCAGGACGATGGTACTGGCATCCAGGGCCACCTTTTTGGCATGGTCAACACCATGGCCGTATTTATCGTTCAGGAAGGGAAGAACGTCTTCCCGGCAGCGAGCGACCAAAGGATGGTCAAAAAAGAGTTCTCTGGAAAAAGCCAGCTCCGGGGAAAAGCGTGCATAAAAAGCCGGAAGATTTTGGTTGTCTGCTAGACTCTTGGCTTCCAGTTTAATCTTTTCCAGTGCCTTAAGATTGGGCATCACTTCCCTCCCGTGTCGGCGTCTCCAGGTTCTCGGAAAAATTATTTCGGATTTTTTGAATCAAACGGGCTTCTATCTGCCGGACACGTTCGCGGGTGATATTGTATTTTTCACCAATTTCTCGGAGCGTAACGGGGTCTTCGGTCATCAGCCTTTGCTCCAGGACATCCCGTTCCTTTTCATTCAGCAGCGGCAGCATTTTCGTGATTTGTTGTTTCAACATTCGCACCATTTGTTCCTCAGCCAGAAGATCTTCCACCGGGGTGTCCTGGGCGGGAAGCATTTCCATGCGAGTCATGGAGGTATCCTCGGAAAAAGGGGCGTCCAGAGAGAGATCCGTGCTGCCCAGGCGCTGGTCCATTTCCGTGACCTCTTGTTCGCTGACGTCCAGCCTTTTGGAGAGAGACCCGGCGTCGGCCACGAACCCCTGGCTCAAGAGGCGTTGACGCTCCTTGCTGAGATTATAGAAAAGCTTGCGCTGAGCCTGGGTTGTGCCGACCTTGACCATTCGCCAGTTGTCCATGATGAATTTCAAGATATAGGCCTTGATCCAAAAAGAGGCATAATAGGAAAACTTTATTCCCCGGTCAGGATCAAACTTTTGCAGAGCCTTCATCAGGCCGACGTTGCCTTCCTGGATCAAGTCCTGGATGTTTTGCATCCAACTGCGCTGGAAATCCATGGCGATTTTAACCACAAGACGCAGGTGAGAGGAGATCAACCGGAAGGCCGCCTTGGCATCGTTTTCTTCCCGGTAGCGGCGAATCAGGCCAAATTCTTCGTCGGGTTGAAGCATGGGGAAGGCATTGATTTCCCGCAGATAGAGATGCAAAGAATCCCGGATTGCCGGCGTAGCCGGAAGACTCGGGAATTCTGGCTGGTCGGCCTCTGCCGTCATTGCGCTGGGGGCTTGCGTCTCTGCGAAGATTTCTGTTTCTTCTTTGGTCTGGCTGTCTGGGGTGGTTTCGTCGGCCATGCCGTTATCCATGATGATCCTTCGGAAGAAATCAAAAAAAGTTTGATGCAAAACCGTTCAACTTCGGTCCAGATGGAGGCCGGTAAACTAGGACCCCGCCTGGACGGGGAAATCTGGAATAAAAGCTCTGGAAAAAAGAGCCCATCGCCGATCAGACAACGGGTCATAATAATCCAGAAGACCAAGCATTCATTGCATGACCAGCCCCATGAACAGACATGAAAAGCTATCCGCCGGGCACTTGCAACGACCATATATTTTTTGTTTGTCCTTTTCAATGATTTTCAGTAAGTGCTTCTTTTTTAACGACTCAGACGCGGTTTGCTGGAGTCGATCATTCTTCATTCATTTGCCCGGCGGGAGCATTCAAGATGTCCAACACGTTGCGCACCTTCATGCGCAAGAAACGCTTACTGATATTTGACGGAGCCATGGGTACCCAGCTTCAGGCCCGGGGCTTGAAGCCCGGACAATCCCCCGAGGTCTTCGGCGACCATTTTCCCGAGGTCATTGCCAAAATCCATGCGGATTATCTTCAGGCCGGCGCCAGGATCTTGACCACGAATACCTTCGGGGGAAGCGGGTTCAAGTTGCCGGGATCCCTTGATTCTTTGAGATTTAACAGGAAAATGGCCCAGATCGCCCGCGGGGTTGCCAAAGACAAGGCTTTTGTGGCCGGCAGCGTCGGCCCCTCAGGAGAATTGCTCGCTCCGTTGGGCAAGGTCGGCTTCAAAGATATGGTGGATGCCTTTACCCAGCAGATTACCGGATTGGTTCAGGGCGGGGCCGACCTGATTTTGGCCGAAACCCAGTTCGACCTCGGGGAACTGCGGGCCATTGTAGTCGCGGCACGCCACGTTTGCGATCTTCCCGTGGCCGTTTCCATGACCTTTGAGTCTTCCACAAGTCTGACCGGGACCCCGCCGTTGATCTTTTTGGACAGCATGCAGAACATGGGCGTGGATCTCATCGGAACCAATTGCAGTCTTGGCCCCGAAGGCCTTGAGCAAGTCATTCGGGCCATGCGCCCTCGCGCTTCAACGCCCTTGATCGTGCAGCCCAACGCAGGACTGCCCGTGCTGGAAGACGGGTGCACCGTGTTTCCGCTTGGTCCCCGGGAATTCGCCGAGCGCATGATTCGCTTTCCGCCTCTCGGGGTCCAGGCGCTGGGGGGATGCTGCGGCACCGGGCCGGAACATATTCGAGCATTGACCCAGGCTTTGAATTCCATCAAGTTTTCCCGGCCTGAAGCTGATCCCGGTCCTGATCTTGTGCTTACTTCTCGAAGCGAATCAGTCTGTTTAGGTCCGTTTGAGCCAGTGGTGATCATCGGTGAACGGATCAATCCCACGGGAAAAAAGGCTTTGACTGCCCAATTCCAAGCCGGAGAGCAGACCTTGGCCATGCAGATGGCCGCTGAACAGGTGGATCAAGGTGCCAGGGTTCTGGATGTTAACGTGGGCGCGCCCATGGTCAAAGAGGAGACGTTGCTGCCGGAGTTGATTGCTTCGTTGTCGGTACGGCATGCCGTGCCGCTCAGCCTCGACTCCAGCCGGGTGGAGGCCATTGCCGCCGGACTGGAGCGTTATCCGGGCTCGGCCTTGGTCAATTCCATCAGCGGGGAGCAGGGGCGACTGGAAGCATTGGGACCCCTATGCAGGCAATTCGGAGCTCCATTCATCCTGTTGCCTCTGGCCGGCCGGGATTTGCCGGAAACGGCCTTACAACGCCTTAAAATTATAGAAATTTTACTTCGGCAAGCCGAGGATTATGGCATACCCCGGAGGTTGATGCTGGTGGATGCCTTGGCCCTGACGGTTTCTTCCAAGCCTGAATCCGCAAAGCAGTGTTTGCTGACAATCCGGGCCTGTCGGGAAGAGTGGGGTTTGCCCACGGTACTCGGGCTGTCCAATATCTCTTTTGGACTGCCTGCGCGGGAATTGCTGAACAGTACGTTTTTGGCCATGGCCATGGCCCAGGGGTTGTGTGCCGTCATTGCCCATCCCGGCGCCGTAAGAGTACGCGAAAGCATTGCGGCCGCGGAGGTGTTGCTGGCCCGGGATGCGCAGGCCAGCACCTTTGTCCGCGATTATGCAGGCTGGACGTCCGGACAATCCGGAGGTTTAGTCGCTTCCGCATCCGCGGCAAAGGCTTCTCCCCGGCAGACGTTGACGCTCCATGAGGCAGTGCTTCAGGGGGATAAGGACCGCGTTCTTGAGTTGCTGCAAGCTGAAATGGATCGTGGAGAATCAGCCGGGTTGATCCTGGATCGAGACTTGATTCCAGCAATCATGGAGGTTGGTCGCCGCTATGAGCGTCGCGAGTTTTTTCTGCCACAGCTGATTCTTTCAGCTGAAACCATGCAACGGGCTTTTGACCGGCTGACGCCTTTTCTCCAGCGAGAACCCGGTGTCAAGGGCCGGGGGAGCGTGGTCATGGCCACTGTGGAGGGCGATATTCATGATATCGGCAAGAACATCGTCTGCCTGATGCTGCGCAATCTTGGCTTCACAGTGCATGACTTGGGCAAGGATGTTCCAGCCGAAACCATTGTTGCCGCGGCCCATGAGCACCATGCCGGATTGATAGGCCTGTCCGCGTTGATGACGACAACCATGGTACGCATGGAGGATACCATCAAGCTGGTGCGAGAGCGGGGCATCAAGGCGAAGGTCATGGTCGGAGGCGCCGTGGTCACCCAACGCTTCGCCGATGCAATCGGTGCGGACGGGTATGCCCCGGACGCCGTTGCGGCCACGAGGTTGGCCGCTGCTCTGCTAAACAAAGCGGATCGGAAACAGGAGGCGTCAACGTGACTTTTTTTCTCTCCACGTGTAAAGTTTATGGCGATGAACAAGAACACTTTTCAGGCCTGCCGCGTCAAGCGAGGGATCATGAACCGTCTACTCTGCACTTTTTTCCTGTTGGGCATTGCCCTGGGTTGCTCTGTTTCCGTTATGGCGCAAATTCCGCCGGTTCTCGATCAAACAGGATATACAACGCTTCTGGAAGAGAACAAGGGAAAAGTCGTGGCGGTTGATTTCTGGGCCTCATGGTGCGGTCCTTGCCGCAAGAAGGTTTCCGAGTTGAACAAATGCCGGCAAGCCTTTTCCGAGGAGCAGGTGACAGTTATCGGCATTTCTTTGGATTTCAACCCGGACGCATTGACGCGATTCTTGGCGGCCAACCCTGTTCAGTACCCCGTTTATTGGGCCGAGGAAAACCTGGCCGCTCAGCTGGAGGTGCAGGCGATCCCCTTGTTGTTCATTTATGACGCACGGGGACGAAAAGTGCATACCGAGGAGGGATTGTCTTCCCAGGAGAGCATATGCACGATCATCAATCATCAACTCAACCCCTGATGAATGTTGCTTCCCCAATTTATGTGCGCAAGGCGCGTATTGCGAATGTGCGCGCCATCCATGCGCTGCTCATGGATTGTTCCAAGCAGGGGTTGCTGTTGCCGCGTTCATACAACCAGCTTTACAGTCATTTGAGGGATTTTTTCGTCCTGAGTCAGGACCAAGGGAGTTCCATCCAAGGGTGTTGCGCCCTGAGCATTGCCTGGGAGGATCTGGCCGAGGTTCGCTCCCTGGCCATTGCCCCGGAGTTGCGCGGCCAGGGATGGGGTCGACGGCTGGTGGAAGCGTGTTTGAGCGATGCGATTACTTTGGGTATTTTTAGAGTATTCACCTTGACCTATCAGGCGCATTTTTTTGAACGCCTCGGTTTTAAAGTGGTCAGCAAGGAGAGCCTGCCTCAGAAAGTCTGGGCCGACTGCCTGCACTGCCCAAAATTTCCGGATTGCGATGAAATTGCAATGTGTATTGAAATGTAGTCAACACGTCTTGCATTTTCAAAGGGAAGGGGTGATGACGCGATTCCCGTTGAACTCCAATGATGGCATTGTTCTTGAAGATGGAAAAATATGAGCTCCAACTTGAAGATAGTCATTGACAGCAAGGCCATTGCCCAGCGGGTCCGTGAACTGGGCGCAGCCATTTCCGATCATTACCGGGCCGAACCATTGATCATGGTCTGCGTACTCAAGGGCGCGTTTATTTTTTTCGCCGACTTGGTGCGGGCCGTATCCATCGAGCCTGAGCTGGATTTTGTCCGTCTTGCCAGCTACGGCAATCAGACCATGCGCAAGGAACGGATTCTTTTCAACAAGGACATGGAATTGCCCGTAGCCGGCAAGCATGTTCTTGTGGTGGATGATATCGTAGATACGGGGCATTCCGTGCATTATCTGCTGAATGTGCTGGCCATGCGCGGGGCCAGGAGTCTGCGGGTCTGCGCCTTGGTGGATAAGCGCGAGCGGCGTCAGGTCGAGGTGGTTGTCGATTTTCCCGGATTTGTTCTTTCCAGCGGATTTGTCGTCGGCTATGGGTTGGATCATGCGGAACGGTACCGCCACCTGTCCGCGGTCCATGAGTTGATGGACAATGCAACTATGCCCCAAAGCACTTGAAGAGGAGCGACAATGATAATTCAATGCCCCAACTGCGACACAAGGTATCGCCTGGATGATGCACGGCTTGGCCAAGACGGGACGCAAGTCCGGTGCAGCCGGTGCAGCCATGTTTTTTTTGCCGCCCCTCCCAGGTCAGAGGATGATGCCGAAGTTGTTCAGGATTCGGAATTTGATTGGCTCAAGGACATGAATGTGGCCGGTGGTTCGGAGCCCCAAGAAACTTCGGAGCAGAACACTGTTCAAGATACCGGCTATGAAACAAAGGATGGAAACATCACCCTGGAAATCCAATCTTCGGAGCAGCCACGCACCAGGGCCGTGACCTGGGCCGCGGTGGCCATTGCCCTGATCAGCTTGGCGCTGGGAGCGCTGCTCTATTTCCCTGATGCCAGGGATTATATTCGCTCCTGGTTTACCTCAGCCGAACCGGAAATGCCGATTCAAGAACCCGAGGTTCTCGCGGGCGATCAGGTCAGCCAGATTTCCCTGCAGAACGTGCGGCAATATTTTGTAAGCAATGAAAAAATCGGCCAATTGTTCGTTGTTGAGGGCAAGGCGCGTAATGATTTTCCCACGGCCATGGAGTTGATCAAGATTGAGGCCAATCTTTTTGACGAGCAAGGCGAAGTTGTGGAGCGCAAGGAGTTTCTGGCTGGAAATACAGTGTCTCTTTTTCAGTTGCAGATTCTTTCACAGGAAGAGCTTGAAGCCGCGTTGCAGGCCAAGGTCGGCATCCTGTCCAACAACACCAATCTGCGTCCGGGCATGGACGTGCCCTTCATGGTGGTTTTTCCCAATCCGCCGGAAAGCGTCCAGGAATACGGCTTGAAGGTGATCGAGGCCCAGCATCCGCCGCAATAGATGAAAGCCCGTCATGTCTATGTCTGTGCCTCCTGCGGCGCGCAATCGCCGCGCTGGCAGGGGCAGTGCCCGCAATGCAGGGAATGGAACACCTTGCATGAGGAGGTGCGAAGCGCCTCACACGCACCCCATCCCCGCTCAGCAACCTCACCCGTCGCGCTTGCTCACGCTGATCAGCATTCATCCATAGCCTGGAGTACGGGCTTGACAGTCTTGGACGAACTGCTCGGCCAGGGGGTGATGCCGGGTTCTTCCATCCTGCTGGGCGGAGAGCCGGGCATTGGCAAGTCCACGTTGCTTTTGCAATTGACCGCCCAGGCCGCCCAGGCCGGCCGCAAGGCGCTGTATGTGTCCGGTGAGGAGTCTCTGGGCCAGATCAAGGCTCGGGCGCAGCGCCTGGATGTCTTGGTGGACGGTCTGGAAGCCCTGGCAAGCAGCCGGATGGAGGATGTTCTGTCGGTGTTGTTGCAGTCGTCCGGTCGACCGGATGTGGTGGTGGTGGATTCCGTACAGACCTTGGTCTCGGAGGAACTGGACGCCTTGCCCGGCAGCGTAAGCCAGGTCCGGGCCGTGTCCGCGAAGCTTTGTGAGGTGTGCAAGGCGGGCGGCATCTGCCTGATATTGGTCGGACATGTGACCAAGGATGGGGCTATTGCCGGGCCGAAGCTGCTGGAGCACATGGTGGATACGGTCCTGGCCCTGGAAGGCGATCGGCAGCATATGTTCCGGCTCCTGCGCGTGCAAAAGAACCGTTTTGGCCCGAGCAATGAAATGCTGGTCTTTCAGATGGAGCAGAAAGGCCTAAAGGTGGTGGCGGACCCCTCCACCTATTTTCTGGGAGATCGTGATCCCACGCTCAGCGGTACGGCCCTGGTCATGGCCCTGGACGGCCACCGGCCCTTTGCCGTGGAGGTCCAGGCTTTGGCCACCAAGAGCTTTCTGGCCATGCCCCGGCGAACGGTCCTTGGATTTGACGCCAACCGCCTGCACCTGCTTCTGGCCGTCCTGGAAAAGCGGTTGCGTCTGCCCCTGGGGCAGTTCGACATCTACACCAAGATCGGCGGCGGACTGCGCCTGCAGGATCCGGGACTGGACCTGGGGGTGGTGGCTGCTGTTTTGTCGTCGTTTCTGGACCGGCCCTTGCCGGAAAGGGCCGTATTCTGGGGCGAGGTGGATCTCAACGGCCAGATCAGGCCGGTTCTGGGTCAGGATATCCGTCGTCGCCAGGCCGAGCGACTGGGATACGGCCCTTTGCTGACAAGCCGCGGCCAGGACGGCTCCCAGGGCATCGTCCATGTTCAAGATCTGGCCAGAAAGCTGTTCGGTAATTTTTCGGCATGATCTGGCCGTTTATTTTGGGCAGGGCAGGGATTGCAGCCAGTTATTGTTCCACATTCCAACATGGTTGGCCATGTCGCAGGCCAGGACGGTCATGATGGAAAAAGCAGGCTCTTCGGGCAGGCGCCGATGGTGGTGGGCCACTATAAAGTCCCGCCTGGGCCGCGGTTCCATGCGTCCGGAATGCTCCATGACCCAGATGCGCTGGCCCCCCCGCACTTCGTAGATTTCCAAAGACAGTCCCAGGCTTGTTGTTCCCTTGGACCCGCCGCTTAAGAAATACGGCACTTCCCCGCGGACGATCAGATCCACGTCCTTGGATCTGGCCAGGGCCAGGGCGCGAGCCAGGCCGGGCCAAATAGTTTCGTCCTCGTACAGGAAGGTTGGAAAAACTTGAGCCTGATTCCATGTCTGCCAGAACACCCTGCCAAGGGCTCGGCCCAGGATGAGGGGTTTGTCCATGGGCTGGGTGACCTGGAAGGGAAAGAGCATGGCCGTCATGGCAGAGGCGGGAGCATCGGCCGGATGCACAGAGACGATCGGTTCGTTGCGAAAAACCGGAGCGTCGGTATACACCTCCTGGGGGCCGATCCTGGGTTCCCAATGGTCCTGGGGTTTGAAATACCCGCAGGCGCCAACGGCGAGCATGATCAGGGTCAGGAGCAAAACCGTGATCTGGTCAAATGTTTTGGTCAGCATGGGCGGTCCTGCGTGCGGTTTGGAGTGCATAGCTATTGCGGCAAGGATGAGGCCGTGGGTGCTTCCTTGACCGCTTCCAAAAGATGTTCCCGGGATTCGATCAGGCTTTCGCGGAGCTGAAGTCGTTTTTCCGGTGAAACAAGGCGAAAGTTGGGGCGTTCGATAATTTCTTCCAGCACCTGCATTTCCTGCTCAATCTTGCGCAATCTGTTTCGGAATTTTGGCTCGTCGATCCAGAATCGGTCCACGGCTTCCGCCAATGCGCGGATTTCTCTTGAAAGCTCGCGCAGGGCCTTGGGATCGGTCTGTTTGGCCACACTTCGATAGTCTTGATAATTGGTCCACAGTTTTTTGAGCCTTTTGAACATGCGATCAACTCCCAGCTAATTGAAGGCACTGGTTGATTAAAATGTCATTGCGCCGTTGCGCTGCGCCATGGTCAGAACCAGGATCAACAACAGTCCGAAAGGAATAAGGGGCAGAAGCATGGCCAGCAGAACCTTTCCCGTTGTGCTCCGGTGGATGTGTTTGTACCCCAGAAACGTTACGATCAAAGACCAGATCGCACCGATCAAAGGTCCGATCATGGGGACCAGAACCATGACCATGGGGGCGCTGCCGTAGGTCAAGGCCCGAAACGTGCCTTCAAAGCCTCGCGTGGCCACTCCCACAAGGTGCAGGCAGGCATGGACCAAAGCGGCCATGAGATACAACATCATGATTAAGAGAAGCGGATAGACCACCAGAAGCATTACTGCGCTGATGCCTGCAAGACCTGCTTCGCTGGTGGCGTTGGCGCCCACCCCGGTCATGTCCCACAGCAGTTGCATGACTATTTGAAATTCGGCGATGAGCAGATAGAATATCAACGGCTTGATCTGGCCGTTGCCCACGGGCATGGACCGGAAAAAGGCGGCCGGCTGGAGCATGGCCCGCTTGATGGTTTCCCAAAGGCCGGGGAAAAAACCGTATTTATCCAGGTGTTCCCAGGGGACATCAATCTCAGCGAAGGTTGAAGCGTCCCCTGAAGGGCTTGTCCGGTGCTGCTTGTCCTGATGCGGCTGGCCCAATGCCGCCAGTTTGTCCCAGAATTCCTCGCCATTGTCCTGCTTGGTCTCGGGTTTATTGTGTGTCAGGGATGGCTGAGGCTCTTTTTCACTCGACTGCTTTGGTACGGATGTATTATCAGGCCCAGTTTCTGCGTCAACGGTCGCATCGGTCGCAATGCCCTCGGTGAGTTCGCGAAAACGAAATTTATGTTTGCATTTCGGGCAGGTGGCTATTTCCGCACGAGCGGGGATCTTTTCATCCGGAATGATTCTGGTGAAATTGCATTGGGGACAAATGATTTCCATAAGATTCCTCGCGGACTGAATGGATGACGGCTGTATCCTTTTCTAGTCCTTCCAGCGGCGAGAATCAAGGCGGCATGTCAGTCCCCGTGCATCGCGGGCCGCAAGGCACGTGCAGCCGGGTTTTCAGCTGGCCATGCTTTCATGCGCCGCAAGACGCCCGGGGTCCATTGTTGAGGAAATGGGGGCTTGGTTGATTTCCGCAAAAGCGGATTTCAGTCCGGCAAGGATGGTAACCACTTCGTCTATCAGTTTGGGCTCAAGTTTCAAATTGGCCTGAAGCAGGCGGGTGTTGCAGTAGAAATAGAGCTTGTGCAGGTTGTCGCCGAGTTCGCCGCCTTTTTGCGTGTTCAGGCTGGCATCCAGTTCGGAGATGATGTCCATGGCTTTGGAGATGAGAATGCCCTTGGCCTCCACATCCCGTTCCGTTATTTTGACCTTGGCTTGCTTCAGGAAATTGATCGCCCCCTCATACAGCAAGACCACCACATCGCCCGGTTTGGTGGTGGTTACCTGGGTCTGGAGATAGGCGCGGGCCGCGTTATACATGCAAAAGTCTCCTGGTGTGCGCGTGTTTGACAGTGCTATTTGCTGCTGTCGGATTTGAGCTGCCCCAGCTGGGAGTTGATGGATTCGCCTAAGGAATCGTAGTATTTGAGCAACGCCTCCAGGCGGGCAAAACGGTCGCGCAGGTCCTGTTCATAACGTTCCACCCGGCGTTCCTCGTATTCGATTTTGCGGTCAATGCTTTCGGTGATGTCCTTGTAATTGTCCTTGATGATATGCAGCGGTCCGGTGGATGTGCTGGTCAGATCCTTCAATGCGTCCGCCATTTCCGTGGCCTTGCCCAGTTTTAAAAAGACCTTTCCTTCAAAGGTTCCGTCGGCGAGATTGTCGATCTTGACCGCCAAGCCGGCCTCGGGATTGCCGCTTCGACCTGTGATTTCGTCAGTATCGCTGATGTCGGCCGGGTTGCCGTTGATGGTCGCGGAAGTGACCACCCCCCCGCTGACCGTATACTTCACTGTATATTCCCCGGCCTTGGTCACTCCGTTTACGCTGGAGTAGTAGCGGAAGTCCGAGGAATTGCTGGTACCGATATAATCCGCGGCAAAGAGCTGCGCCAGTTCATCCGGGCGGTTCTTGAGGGCATGATCCAGAATCTCTTCGTCCAGCTTGAGCAGACCGAAGCTGGGCGAACCCTCGGCCGAGTCCGTGGTGATGCCGACCATGCCCAGGGAGCTGAACACGTCGTTGTCCACGTCGAATCCGAGGCCCTTGACCGCCAGGATGGACTTGAGACGGGAGTCGACCATCTGGATGCCGTAATTGCCCGTCAAGATGGAACCTCGGCTTTCGCCGACGACCTGGGTCAACTCCTTGATCTTGGAGCGCACTTCATTCACCTGGTCGACGAATTCCCGGACATTGTCCTTGACCGCCTCTTCATCCACGGCAATGTTCAGCGTAACCGTGCCGATATCGCGCAGGCTGATTGTCACGCCTTCAAGCAGATCGGAGATGGTGTTGGTGGAACGTTCAATCCAATCAGCGCCTGGCGGGTATCCATCCACTTTGATCTGCGAGTTCTGGGCCGTCTGGGAGGTGATGAAATCATCGGTCCCGTACCCGGAAACAGTTGTTGTGGCGGCAATGGTGACGTCTTTTCCCTCTCCCAGGTCCATGCCGCGCAATTGCAGGATGTGGGCGTTGTCCCCGGTTTTGATGATGGACGCCCGGACTCCGGGATTGTCCGGATCCGTGTTGATCAGGTTGCGCAGTCCTTCAAGTGTGGTTCCGGCCGGCACGCTGATGCTGATGGTGGAGCCGCCGGCATAGGAATAATCAAAGAGCTGGGCGGTGCTGCCGGTGATGTCCGTCTTGGTCGAAGTTTGCGTGGTGGTGCCCGCCAGAATATGGGCCTGGGCCAGCTGGTTGACCTCGATCCGGTGCGTGCCCACCTGGGCCTTGTCGTCGGCCGTGGCCGACAGCACGTTCTGATCGGTGCTCTCCGCGTCTTTCACCAGGAATTTGCTCATGGTGTTTATGTTCTGGAGATTGGTGCGCAACGAAAGAAGTTTGGCGTTCAGTTCTTGCAGCCCTGTTTTTTTCGTTTCCCATTCGGCTTTCCAGATCTCCAGGCGCGCCATGTGCCTGCGCTCCAACTGCACGAGCTTGTCCACCATGGAGGCGAAGTCCGTGCCTGAACCGAGGCCGGAAAAGGAGATCTGGCCGGAGGTGTAGGAAGAGGAGAGAAGAGCTTCTGAATCCATGAGGATGACCTTGCCGGGTAAAAATTGCAGGGATAGGGTTGTTCGTCTGTTTCAAGCAAAGTCAATGCCAAAGAAGGGGCATGTTGTTTGGCGATTGTGGGTTGCGCGGGATGAAAAAGGCCGGGCCCTTGCGGGGTCCGGCCTTTGATTACCGCTTGGTTCAGGGTTAGCCGCCGATGAGCTGCATGGCCATTCTGGGCAGGGAGTTGGCCTGGGCCAGCATGGCCACCGCCGCCTGACTGAGGATCTGGTTGCGTACGAACGCGGTCATTTCCAGGGCGATGTCCGCGTCGGAGATCCGTGATTCAGCGGCCTGGATGTTCTCGGCCTGGATCTGCAGGTTGGTGACGGTGTTGGCCAGACGGTTCTGCAGGGCGCCAAGGCTGGCCCGAATGTTGTCCTTGGACAGGATGGCATTTTCCAAGGCATCGAGTGCCCTTTGCGCTCCCTGCTGTGTGGATATGGAAAAACCTGCATTATTTTCGAGCACACCATTGGCAGAGCTATTACGATCTGCTTGGTTGCCGACGCCAAGAGCAGATGCCGTGGCCGTGCCGATGGCGATGTAATAATAATCCTCTGCGCTATTGTTGGAAGGACCGAAGTGGATTTTTAAGGGGCCGATGGAGTTCAGTCCGCTACCGTCATGACCAGGGTTCTGTGACCCCCAAAAGGCTGGATTACGTTCACCGGAAGACAAATTACCATTGAGCAGGTAGATGCCGTTGAATTTGGTGGCGTTGGCGATTCGGGTGATTTCCGAGGCCATGGCCTGGTACTCGGAGTCGATGATCAGGCGCTGGTCCGAGTTGTACGTGCCCGTGGCCGCCTGGGTGGCCAGTTCCTTCATGCGGATCAGCTTTTCGTCGATGACCTGCAGCGCGCCGTCCGCGGTCTGGATCATGGAAATGGCGTCGTTGGCGTTGCGCACGCCCTGGTTCAACGAGGCGATTTCCGCGCGCATCAGTTCGCGGATGGCCAGCCCGGCGGCGTCGTCCGCAGCGTTGTTGATGCGCAGACCCGAGGACAGCCGCTGGACAGACGTGCCCAGTTGAGCGTAGCTGCTGCTCAGGTTGCGGGCTGCGTTCATGGCCATCAGGTTGGTGTAAATGCTCAGTGACATGGGTATTCCTCCTTGCGAAATGTTGGCTTCCTTGCCTGGGCGCAGTACCGTCCTTCATGGACATGCGCCGCCCCACCGTGGTGCGGTCGCCCAGTATTTGATTACTGTATCGTCCGTTGCGGGAAATACTTTAGGGCAATGGGAGGAAAAGGAGGCGAAAAAGCTAATAAAAGACCGCATTCCCGGTTATGGACAGGAGGTGTCCATCGCGCTTTGCGTGAGCATCAGGTCTTAATGGGCGGCCTTGATCATTGGCAGGGGGTTTGTATCTGCCAAGGTGTCCGGATTTGCCCGAACAGGCACGTTTTTTTCTGAAGGTGTCCGCGGGGGTGTTTGACAATGCAGGAATGCCTTCTGGATGCGGCTGGGCATGTTGCCGTGGTCATTGAACCTTCGGTTTTAGGGCATGGGACAAGGATGGAGATTGCCTCTGATCCTTATCTGGGCAGGATTGCCGGGACTTTTACCGCCGGCATGGCAGTGTTGCAGTTTATTTTGGGCATCTTCGTCTTTCCCAAAATCCTGGTTTTGTGCATTGCAACAGGCGTTGCCTTTTTGCTCCTTTCCGCTGTTTGTTTTTCGTATCGTCACGTGGTGCATGTTGATCAGCAAAACGATGTCCTGGAGCAGCATCGCAGCATACTGTTCGTAGAACGCAACCGGGGATTTTTATTCAGTTCCTTTTACAGCGTGGGCGTGACCGTCATGGCCGGCGGTGGGGGCTTCCGGCCGTTGCCCTTGGCGTATATGGTCGAGGTGCGGGGCAGAACCCGGCTCATTTTGCCGGGCGTCCATGCCGGGCTGGACCAAGCCATGGCAAAAGCGGCAAAGTTTGCGGCGATTTTCAACCTGCCCCTTGATTCACGGGTCCGAAGAATTTTTTTGGACCGTTAGCCGTCAGGGTTTCGGGTTTTCCGAGATTCGAGACGAGAAGGACGCCTGGTCAGCCGGGCACGACCTGATAAAAACCGCCGGTTTCCAGAAGACGCACCGGGACGTCGAACAGATCGGACACGGCCTCGTCTGTCATTACGGCTTTCTTGGTCCCATCCGCCACAATGCGACCGTTTTTGAGCAGGATCACGCGATCCATTTCCGGTGGAATTTCGTGAATGTGGTGCGTGACCAGAATCATGGTTCTGTCTTGGCGCATCAATGCACGAATAATCTCCAGATATTGGAAACAGGCCTGGATATCGAGACCGGCGGTGGGTTCGTCCAGCAACAGCGCCTGGGGGTCATGGACCAAGGCGCGAGCCAGCAAAAAACGACGCTGTTGACCTGTGGACATGGTGCCGAAGGGCTTGCGGGCCAGATCGGTACAGTTCATGTCCATGATGATCTGATCGGCCCGCTGAAATTCTTCCATGGAAAAATGCTGGTGAGCATACCTGCCGATGCTGGATCGAAATCCGGTTAGCACCACGTCCCGTCCAACGACATTGTCCAGGTAGCTTTGTTGCAGGTCCTGGGAAACCATGCCCAGCCTGGAACGCAGCTCCCAGACGTTCCAATGCTCCTGGCCGAAAATGCGCAACACGGCATTCTGTCCGGGCATTGGATAGATTTCCCGGGAAAGAAGCTTTAAAAGCGTGGTTTTCCCGGCGCCATTGGGGCCAAGGATGGCGGTGTGCTGGCCGTGGTCGATGTCCAGGCACAGTTCCTTGAACACCATGGTCCGTTCCCGATACACGGTTGCGTTTTGGATATGCAAAATGTTGGTCATGGAGGCTTCATTGAGGTGTTTTGACAATGCACCGACATGGTCTTAGGTTGCTTGCAAGAAAGGTATCGCCTTGCGGAAATCCCTTTTCGTCATCGGTTCCCGGCTTTTTGTCAACTGAAGATTTCAACTGGAGGATTATTCATGCAAAAAACATCCTTGCTGATCATCGGTCAGGGCCCGGCCGGTTTGTCGGCCGCCATCTATGCGGCCAGGGCCGGTGTTCAGACCTTGGTACTGGGCTGTGCTCCCAAGGTTGCGGGGGATTATGAAATTGACAATTATTTCGGCTTTCCGGAAACCATTTCCGGCAAGGAACTGATCGATCGGGGAACAAAACAGGCCCAGCGATTCGGAGCTGAGATCCGTTGCGAACGGGTGCTCTCCATTCATCAGGGGGAGCAGGACCGTTATCACGTACGCTCCGAACATGGAGAATATGAGGCTTGCGCCATTATCCTGTCCACGGGAGTGGCCAGGGTTCGGCCCGGTATTGGCAATCTCCAGGAGTATGAAGGCCGCGGAGTATCCTATTGCGTGAGTTGTGACGGCTTTTTCCATCGGGGCAAAAAGGTCATGGTGCTTGGGGAGGGCAATTTCGCAGCGAACCAGGCATTGGAATTATTGCATTATACCAGGGAGATACGGATTTGTACGCAGGGCAAGTCCGTGGACATTGCATTGGAGTTTCAGGAAAAATTAAAACAGGCCGGGATTCCTGTGGCGGAGTCGAAGGTTGTTTCCCTCCTGGGCACTGAAGGTCTTTCCGCCGTACAATACAGTGACGGGACAGAAGAACCCATGGACGGTCTGTTCATTGCCATGGGGCAGGCATCGACTTCGGATTTTGCTGCCAGCCTCGGTTTGGTGATGCGCAAGCAGTTCGTGGAAGTGGACGCGCAGCAGCAGACGAACCTGCCCGGCATTTTTGCGGCCGGCGATTGCGTCGGCCGGTTTCTGCAAATCAGCGTAGCCGTGGGAGAAGGGGCTCTGGCTGCACGGGCTGCCATTGAGTATGTTAAAAAATTATGCGCAAAAACGAGCGATAACCCTTGACAAATTGGACGAATGCCGACTAACAAAATACTCTTTTTCAAATTCAAGAAGGGCCTATAGCTCAGTTGGCAGAGCCACCGGCTCATAACCGGCAGGTCCCAGGTTCAAATCCTGGTAGGCCCACCAAGAGGGTAATGGTGCCTCAGGCGCGTTCCTACTTACTCAAGTTTCTGCAGAACTATGATTTGCACCACATAGAGGTGTTTCACGGAGGTCCAACTCCAGGAAACACCTCTTTTTTTATCCCCGTTCGGTCTCATGCGGTCGGGTTTTCGGTCACGGCCCGCAAAAACAACGGAGCAATTCACCTGAGCGGGAAAGATCATGAATCGCGGTTTTCGGATATCCATCGTGGGGTTGCATGCGCGTTGAGGATGTGATTGCGGTCATCGAGGGGATTGCCCCGCCGGATTTCGCCGCATCCTGGGATCACGGCGGGGTGCAGGTGGCGGCGCGACGAGGTCAGGTTGAAAAGTTGGCCGTGACTCTTGATCCTGTTTTGAAATGTGTGGACCAGGCAATGGCCTGGGGCACGGACTTTCTGTTGACGCATCACCCGCTGTCCCTGAGGCCCGGTCTGCCTGATCATGTGGATGAATACCACCAAGTCTTGGGAGCGCTTTTACGCCGGAACGTTTGGCATTATGCCGCTCATACCAGCCTGGACGTACAGCCTGGCGGGCCGGTGCGTTGGCTGGCAGAACACTTGGGGTTAAAGAATCTGGCCGTATTGGAATCCACTGGTGCTTTGCGGCCGCGGTGGTTTCGGATCCTGGGGCAGGCCTCGGCCCTCGCGTCGTTATTGGATGAATTGGAACAACATTCCGGCGTTGAAATTTTCAATGCCGGACCGCAAGCCCTGGAGTTGGTTTGTTCCGCAAAAGCTGAACCCATTGTCCGGGGCGCGGTCAAATTGGACAGGGGAGGAAGCCTGTATGTGCTTTCCCAAGAGCTGGATCATCCTGTGGAAAACGTGGGATTCGGCTTTGTCGGGATGCTTCCCGAGCCGATGCGCTGGGATGCATTGGCCGCAAGCTTAAACAGGATTTTAGGACGATCGGTTTTTAGCTTGGCCGGTCCCGTGCCGGAAACAGTTCACAAGGTGGCTTGTTGCCCCGGCTCGGGCGGGTCCATGGTGCATCGCGCCAAGCAGGCAGGGGCTGATGTTTTTATCACGGGTGATCTGAAGTACCATGATGCCAGAAACGCCGAGGAACAGGGACTTATGGTCGTGGATGTGGGACACTTTATTCTTGAGGAACAGATGATGCGGTTATTTGCGGAACAGCTCAGAATAAAGCTTTCGGGTCAGGGAGTGCAGGTGGAATTTTTCCCAGGCCGGGATGCGATTGCCTTGTTTTGTGAACAGCAAGGCCGTGGCATGACGTAATCTCATGGGAATGATCTATGGAGGTGGCCATGGCCACGTGGCCTGACGCATTGAAACATCGCCGAGTACCTGTGCGAAAATAATGATCGGAAGAAAATGGGGGGAGAGACATTGAGTTTGTACTTGAAGCAGATTGAACAATTGGCGGCTTTGCAAAAAATTGACGATGAAATAATGCAGTTGAATGCATTTTTGCAAAATGCCCCCGTAGAGTTGGGACTGATGCAGGAACGAAGCCTGGAATTACAGGACAACATCAAGGAATTGGAACAAAAGATTGTTCAGGTCGCTGCTCAGCGTGATCAACTGGAGAGTGATATTGAGGATGCGAATCTGAAGATCAAGAAAAGCAAGAACAAATTGATGATGGTCAGTAATTCCAAGGAACACCAAGCCATGATCAGGGAGATCGACAACTTGGAGAAGATGAATCGAAACCGTGAAGAGGAAAAGGTTTCGGTGATGGAGGAAATGACAAGGCAGGAAGAAATTCTGAACGAGATCAAGAAAGAGCTGGCTGATTTGCAGCAGGAGGTTTCCCAGAAAAAAAAGCAGATCAACCAAAGGCTGCAATCATCCAAGGAGCGCCTGAAAATATTGCAGGACCTGCGCGGCAAGGCCGAAGAGGTCATTCCCAAGCCGATTCTCAGCCGGTATCATTTCATTCGTTCGCGTCTTTCCCAGCCGGTCGTGGTTGCCGTGGAACAGGGCATCTGCAAAGGATGCAACATCAGCATTCCTCCGCAAACCTTCAATGTTCTGCAAAAAGGGGAACAGATCCTTAGCTGCCCCAATTGTCACCGCATTATCTATTGGGCTGGTCATTTCGCGGAGGAAGAGCTGGAAAGCGTGTCGTCCTGATTTCCATCGACGAAGCCGTGGTTTTTGACCTTGGGCGCATTGATGCCTATACTAATATTTGCGGGAGTCGAGCAGGCTGTCGCCCGGCACTCACTTTGCAGGCAAGCATGCTTCTGGAAACGCGCTTCCCGGCAAGGTGAGTGCCGGGAGGAAAGTCCGGGCTCCACAGGGCGGGACGCTGGATAACGTCCAGTGGGAGCGATCCCAGGAAAGCGCCACAGAAAACAGACCGCCCGACACTCACTTTGCCGGGAAGCATGTCTCCGCGAGACGATTTTTCTCGGCAAAATGAGTGCCGGGTAAGGGTGAAACGGTGGGGTAAGAGCCCACCAGTTGCCGCGGCGACGCGGCAAGCTTGGCAAGCCCCGTTCGGAGCAAGACCAAATAGGAGGACGCGTGAGGCCGGCCCGGCCGAAGTCCTCGGGTAGGTTGCTGGAGGCAGGGAGCAATCCTTGTCCTAGAGGAATGACAGCCGCCCGACGCTCGCTTGGTCAGAACCATAAATCGCATCCTGATTTGCGGTTCTGACCAAGCGAGTGTCGGGAGACAGAACCCGGCTTATCGCTCGGCTCCCGCGCTTATTGTCAATAATGAATCATACTCCCCCCAGTACACATTTCTCAAGCCGGCCCTGGGCGATCATTCTGGCAGCGGGGCAAAGCACGCGACTGGAACAGGCCGCAGGCGGGACCAAGAAGCAGTTTCTGCCGTGGCGGGGTGAGCCCCTATTCTGGCACAGCGCGCGTGTTTTGAGCCGTGTTCCGACCATGGGCGGTTTGATTTTGGTGGTTCCGGAGGCCGACATGGCCCAGACGACCGCATGGGTTGCGGATTTCTTTGCAAAGGATTCTTTAGGCGTGCCCGTGAAAGTGGTCAGCGGTGGCATGCTTCGCCAGGACTCGGTACGCCGGGGCCTGGAGGCGCTGCCCGCGCAGTGCTCTGTGGTCGTGGTGCATGACGCGGCCAGGCCTTTTGTCAGCGCGGGTTTGATCGTCAGGCTGTTGGAGGCAGTCAAAGGTCGAACCGTGGGAGCCGTTCCCGGCCTGCCGGTTACGGACACAATCAAGCAGGTGCAAGGCGGCGTCGTTCAGACGACGATTCCCAGGGAAACGCTGCAAACCGTGCAGACACCCCAGGTTTTTTCGCGAAAAATCCTGGAGCAGGCCCATCAACGCTGCCGCGTTGAAGGTTGGACGGTCACGGACGACGCTTCCCTGCTGGAGCGCATGGGCCAGATTGTGCGGATCGTGCCGGGTGATGCGGCGAACATCAAGATCACCACGCCCGAGGATCTGGATTTTCTAATGGAGAAGTCATGCATGGACACTCACGTGCCTTGCGTGGGGATGGGTTACGACGTGCATCGCTTTGGGCCGGGCCGTCCTTTGAAGCTGGGGGGGGTGCCCTTCCCCGGCGGTCCCGAGGTGATCGCCCATTCCGACGGGGACGTGCTGCTGCACGCTTTGGCCGATGCAATCTTGGGCTGTCTGGGAAGAGGGGACATCGGAGAGATGTATCCGGACACTGACCCGAAACTGGAAGGGATCGACAGCGCTGTGCTGGTGGCCGAGGTTCTGGAGCTGGCGCATCAGGATGCGGTACAGCTGACCCATGTGGATTTGAACATCGTGGCCCAGGTGCCGAGGATCGCGCCCCGACGTGAGGAAATCCGTCGTAACGTGGCCAGACTGCTGCAATTGGATTACGCTCAGGTCAACGTCAAGGCCGGTACCGAAGAGGGACTGGGGTTTACCGGGGCCAAGCAGGGCATCAAGGCCATGGCTGTGGTCACTGGCTGGAAAAATGTTCAGCGAAAGTCGTCTGGATGAAAACGGCCTCGAAAGATACGAAACAGGCAAGACACCCATCAGCCGCCAGTGTTGCGTGGGCAACCATTCGAAAGTGAGCCGATATGCTTTTGTACAATACCCTGCTAGGAAAAAAAGAAGAATTCCTGCCGTTGCGCGAGGATCATGTCCGTCTCTATGTTTGCGGAATCACGGCCTATGACTATTGCCACATTGGGCATGCCCGATCCGCCGTGGTTTTTGACGTGTTGGTCCGCTATCTGCGTTTTAGGGGCTGGAAGGTCACATTCGTGCGCAATTTTACGGACATCGACGACAAGATCATCAAGCGCGCGGCTGCCGAGGGCCTGAGCGCCGCTGAAGTGGCTGAGAAGTATATTGCCGCCTTTTACGAGGACATGGATGCTCTGGGCATTCTCCGTGCCGATCAAGAACCCCGGGCCACGGATCACATCCCTGGGATGATTCGGTTGACCGAGAAATTGATTGAAAAGGGATATGCTTATGCCACTCCCAGAGGCGACGTGTATTTTCGGGTCAGGGCATTTGCGGAATATGGTCGTCTTTCCGGCCGGAACATCGAGGAGCTGCGCTCCGGGGCCAGGGTTGAGCCCGGCGAGCACAAGGAAGATCCCCTGGATTTCGCCTTGTGGAAGGCGGCCAAACCCAACGAACCTTTCTGGCCCAGTCCCTGGGGTTCAGGCCGGCCGGGCTGGCATCTGGAGTGTTCGGTGATGAGCGAGGATCTGTTGGGCCTGCCCTTGGATATCCATGGTGGGGGTCAGGACCTGGCTTTTCCGCATCATGAGAACGAGATGGCCCAGTCCATGGCCGCCACGGACGGAGAATTCGCCAGATTCTGGGTGCACAACGGTTTTGTTCAGGTCAATGCCGAAAAAATGTCCAAATCCCTGGGCAATTTCGTAACCATTCGGGATATTCTGGCCAATTTTCTGCCCGAGGTGCTGCGTTTTTTTCTGCTCACCAAGCATTACCGCAGTCCCCTGGACTTTTCCTTCGATTCCATGGAGGAGGCGGAAAAGGCCCTGCAGCGCATTTATCAAACCACGGCCCTATTACGGGAGCATGGGGCCCGGACCAAGTGGTCCGACGCCGTTTTGTTGCATGAACTGGAAGCTGAATTGAAAGACCTGGAGCGTGACTGGACCAAGGCCATGGAGGACGACCTGAACACCGCCGGTGCCCTGGGCCATGTTTTCAGCATGGTCCGGCTGGCCAATCGCATGTTGGAGGACAAAGGCTGGCGGAAAAGTGTCGCGAGCAAGACTCTGGGCGTGAAAATACTAGAAAATCTGCAGTGTTGGGGCCAGGCCCTGGGCCTGTTTCTGGACGATCCGCAGGCCTGGTTGACAAAACTTAAGGATATCCGGATCCGACGCAGGGGGCTGGACAAGGGGCAAGTCGAGGGGCTGCTTGCGGCCCGGGAAGATGCCCGTCGAGTTAAGGATTTCCAGCGTGCGGACACGTTGCGTCAGGTCTTGACGGACATGGGTGTGGAGGTGCGGGACACGCCCGCCGGGCAGGTCTGGGACGTGGCGTAGACAGCCAATCCCGTTGGCATTTATACGCAACGCGGAAAGACTTTGCGTATACGGGTGACGAGTCGTTACCCCGACGATCGTGAGATCGTCGAAAGGCCAACAAAAACCCGCGCTTTTCCGTTAGCTGAAACATCGAAAAATCAGGACTGATTTTTAACGTCATGTAGACGTTGAATAGGCGTGCACGGCCTGATTTTATAGGAACAAGTGAGGATCGGTAGAGGCGTCTTTGTGCATAAAAAGTCCGCTTACAACAAGAAGCGCACGTTGTTTTTCCTTAAAAATCGCACTGGATTGTAGGACAGCTTGGACTTGCGCAGTCCTTCGTCGTCCAGGTCCTGTTCGCGGTTGACGTACTCGAACCCCCGGGCCGCGCTGGCCAGGAACATGTTGTTGATGGCCTGGTAAATCCCCTTGTAGCTTGCGTGGCCCTTTTCAAAGTGGATGACCACGGTGTTTTCGGTCAAAGCCTCGGCCACGGTATAGGCCACGATCTCTCCATCCACCTCCAAGGCCCCGCCCATGAGTCCGGGGATTCCATCCCAATGTTGAAGCACGCGTCCGATGGCCGTGTTTTCTGCTTCCAGGGCGCGGGATTCAGTGCACTCCTTCCATGTGCACCATCTATGCTGCATTTCCAGGACCCGCTCCACGCAGTCCATGTCCAGGGTATGATACACTGCCTGGTAGTTGCGCTGAAATTGGCTGAGCAGATTTTTTTTTCTATGAAAGCGGTTGCCTTTGAGGTCGATGAGTTCTTGGACCGAATAGAGATAGTCCCATTGACCGCGGGCCTCGGAGGCCACGAGGCGCTCGGCGAAGCGTTCACGCCAGATGCGCGTCAACTCATCGGGCACGCGCTGAAACGGGGCGATTCGAAGCATATCAAGGTGCGTCTCCCAGTCGATGCGCTCCCAGGGGCCGATGGGCGCCCAGAATGTAAGTTCCGGCTGCTGTTGCCTGATCCAGACCAGATCGTCGGCAAAGGACCATTCCAGGTTGTATTCTTCAGCCCAACCAAAGATGTTGGCAAAGCTGTAATCTGATGCTTTCTGAGGACATTGGGCCAGGAAACGCAAGTAGCGTTCCTGATCGTGCAGGCTGATGGGGGTGAATCGAAGGTTCATGATTTTCCTGGAAAATGTTTCATTGTGTCAAAGAAAGAAGGACATTCCTGGACCAGGCAGGTGGTATCAAGGGCATCCTTCACCTGCGGGAATTGTCAACAAAGACTCCCCGCCGGCAACGCAGCCGGGGTCGAATGCAAAATTTTCCATGCGCATCATTATTGACTCTGGACTTGCTGGGTTGAACAATTCCGGATAACCTTTTTGTCCGCATGGGTTCCCATATTAGATCGACGATATTGGAATTTTTACGAGTCTTCAAGGCAAAGATTGTCATTGATCCAACCGACCATGAAAGATTTTTTTTCAAGATTATTTTTCAAGCCCTCCACCCGGGCTTTTTTTGAGCAGG
>DSBL01000079.1 GCA_011049455.1 Desulfonatronum sp.
CCAATCCCATTTTTGTCGCCCTTTTGGCCGCCCTGCTCTTCAAGGAACCGCTGACGAAAATGCGGAGCATGGGTATCGCCCTCTCCGTCTGCGGAGCTGTGCTGGCCATCACTGCGGGCCATCCCTTGGCACTATTGAAACAGGCTGTTTCCTGGGGCGATCTGGCCATGTTCGGCTGCGTGGCCAGTTGGGTTACGTATTTACTCGTGGGCAAGGTGACGATGCAAAATCTGTCCCCGCACGCCGCTGTTACGTATTCCTGTCTTGTTGGGACGACTCTGCTTTTCCCTTTCAGCTTGGCTGAAGGACTGCTTTGCACCCTGAATGACGCGCCCTGGTTTATCTGGTTGTCCCTGGGGTATTTGGGAATATTCGGAACCGTGCTCGGCTTCACCTGGTTCTATCAGGGCGTCAAAGAAATCGGGCCGTCCAGAGCCGCCGTATTCATCAATTTTGTACCAGTCTGGGCGATTATCAGCGGGTTCCTGATTTTGGAAGAACCCCTGAACACCGCCCTGATTCTTGGCGCGATCATGGTCGGCTCAGGCGTTTATCTGACCAATCATCAGCGGATACGCTCATCAAGTCCAACCACCGCGCACGTTGGCGTTTCCAAATGATGCCCCGGGCGTTGCTATCGCGCATCGACACTTTTTAACAGGGTCAAAGCGCGTTCATCCAACATCTTACTGAAATCAATCGCATGTTGTCCCAGGGTTAGGATAACAAAAAAGCCCGCTGCGAGGTTCACCGCAACGGGCCATGAAACATAACTGTGCTGTTTTTTAAGCCTTCAAGGCGCTCACCGCAATGGACAAACGTGAGACTTTACGGGCCGCGCACCGCCAGTGGATCACCCTCTTGCTTGCTGCTTTGTCCAAAACGGACACCGCAACGTTCAAGCTGGCCTGAGCTTGTTCCGGATTCTTCTGCTCCAAGGCCGCGCGAACAGCCTTAACGGCATTCTTCATTCTGGTTTTCATCGCCTTGTTTCTGGCCTGGGCTTTCAGGCTCTGACGGTGCCGCTTCAAAGCGGATGCATGGTTCGCCAATGTCTTTCCTCCTAAATATAAAAAATACGGTTATTGCTTGTACCCAAAATAAATATATTATCTAAAATATATTAGTTATGTCAAGCAGGTTGCCTTTGTTGATCATCAACAAAAAACTCTTTTTTTCCCACAAAAAAACGGGCTTTGGAGCCTCAAGCAAAAATTCCGCCAAAAAACTAAAAAAACGACTCCCAGGCGAAATATCAGCGACTTGCGCATATCCGTAACAGAGAATTGCCTGCAACATGAAACAAACCCAAAAAACCGTGTTCGACCAAATTAGACTTGCAATGCCGGAAAATCAGCCAGTCGGTCAAAACGGTCCATCATGGATTTGAGCAGGTTCAGCCGATTGATCCGCAAATCTGCTTCAGGACACATGACCATGACGTGGTCGAACAGTCCATCCACAAAGGGTTTGACCTCCCTAAGCAGGCCAAGCAGGTCGGGAAACCGGTCGTCGATCCATAGGGCGTCCCAGCGGGGCAGAAAATTTTCCCAGATTCGCGCCAACTCGCGTTCCTGCGGCTCCAACAAGAGATCCACGCGGTACTTTCCGTTCAAGGACCGCCCTTCCTCGGTCTCCATGGCCTGTTTGCGGATAATGTTCGCCATCCGCTTGAAGGTTTGCACTGATGCCGCAAAATCCTCGGTCCGGCTGAATTCCTCCAGGGCGGACACCCTGATCCGAAGGGCGAAAACGTCCGCGAAGCCGGCTCCCACGGCCGCGTCCACAATGCGCGTGGCATATCCCTGGCTGACGAAAAACGCCCGCAACCGCTGACCGAAAAAATCCAGCAAGCGTTTCAAAGCTTCTTCCGGCGAAAGTTGCCACTGCGCCCGGTCATAATTCTCCAAGGCTTCGCTGAGCACGTCCCTAAGGTCCAACCGGAATCCATGTTCCATGATAATGCGGCAGACGCCCAGTGCAGCGCGGCGCAAGGCGTACGGATCGGCAGCTCCGGTGGGGATCATGGTCAGCCCGAAGCAGCCGGCCAAGGTGTCCGCTTTGTCCGCCATGGCCAAAAGCGCTCCGAGGCGGGACTCCGGCACGGCGCTGTCCGGGCCCAAGGGCAGATACTGCTCGCTGATGGCCTTGGCCACCTCTTCGGCCTCACCCTGGCGGACCGCGTAAATTCCACCCATTGTTCCCTGGAGTTCAGCGAACTCCTTGACCATTTCCGAGACCAGATCCATTTTCGCCAGCAATCCAGCCCGAGCCGCCTGGGCCTCGCAAGCCGGCGCAAACCGCGTCGCCAGGCGCCGACTCAGGCGTTCCAGCCTTCGACTCTTGTCGCCCATGCTCCCCAACGGCGCCAGAAAGGTGACATGGTCCAGCATGGCCAGCCAGGCCTCGGCATCGGCCCGGGAGTCCACCTGAAAAAAGAACCGGGCGTCCTCCAGACGGGCCTTGAGCACCCGTTCCCATCCCTTGCGGACCAGGTTCTCATCCTTGGGACGCAAATTGATCACGGTCAGGAATTGGGGCATCAAGGTCCCTTTGCAATCCTCAACGCCGAAACTTTTCTGGTGCTTTTCCATGCTTGTCAAAAGCACTTCCCGCGGCAGTTCCAGATAGACCGGATCAAAACCGCCCATAACCGCCCGGGGATGCTCCACGAGCTGGATCACCTCGTCCAGCAACTCCTGTTTCCAGATGATGCGCGCATTTCGATCCCTGGCCAGCGCGTCGCCCTGCGCGACGATCCGCTCGGCTCTGGCCGCACCGCCCATCAGCACCTGCCCCTGGTCCCGGACAATATCCCAGTAGGCGGCCGCGTCCGGCACGCTCCACGGCCCGAACCCCATGACCCGGTGGCCAAAGGTCCGCCGATCAGCCTCGATTCCGGCCACGACCGCCGGCACCACGTCCGCGCCCAGCAGGCACAACAGCCAGCGCAAAGGACGGCCGAACTGGAACTCGCGGTCAGCCCAACGCATTTTTTTGGCAAACCCCAATCCAGCGATCAGTCCGTGCACAACCTGCGGCAGGATATCCAGGGCCGCCCGTCCGCCCACCTGCTTGCGCAGGGCCGCATAGGCCCCCCGCGGCGTATCGTGGGCAAACAGGTCCCTCGCATTGGCGCCATGCCCTGCCGCAAATCCCAGGGCCGGTTTCAGGGGCTGACCATCGGGACTGAAAGCGGCCTTCCAGGGAGGTCCGATGAACAACTCCTCTTCGGTGCGCTGCATGACGGCCATAGAGGCGCAATATGACGTCAGGCGTCTGGGCGTGGAAACCACCTGCACCGCGTCTGCGTCCAAACGGGCCGCGTCAAGCGCGTCCGGCAGATTCGCCAAAACCTGCTGTTCCATGTCCGGCAAAAACCTTGCCGGCATTTCCTCGAAACCCATTTCCAGGACAAAGGGGCGCCGGCTCATGACCCGCCTCCGTCTTGCAGCGGATAGCCCATTTCCTGTCGCTGGGCAGCGTACAGTGCGGCCACAGTGGAGGCCAGCCGCCGAACCCGGCCGATGTACCCGGTGCGCTCGGTAATGGAAATCGCTCCCCGGGCGTCCAACAGGTTAAACACGTGCGAACACTTCAAGCAGTAATCGTACGCTGGCCAGGGGTGCCCGACCTCGCCCAGCCGGACGCTTTCAACCTCGAACATATCGAACAGTTTGGCCAGCATCCCCGCGTCGCTCAGCTCGAAATTGTACCTGGACTGCTCCACCTCGTTTTGGTGATGAACCTGTCCGTAAGTCACGGCGGCATTCCAGCGCAGGTCGTAGACCGATTCCTTTTCCTGGAGATACATGGCTAGGCGCTCCAGCCCATAGGTAATCTCCACGCTCACGGGCTTCAGGTCGATCCCCCCGACCTGCTGGAAATAGGTGAACTGAGTGACCTCCATTCCGTTCAGCCAAACCTCCCAGCCCAATCCCCAGGCGCCCAAAGTGGGCGACTCCCAGTCATCCTCCACGAACCGGACATCATGTTCCTCGCCGCGGATGCCAAGAGCCGCGAGGCTGTCCAGGTACAACTCCTGGACCGTATCCGGGGACGGCTTAAGGATCACCTGAAACTGGTAATAGTGCTGGAGGCGATTGGGATTCTCGCCGTACCGGCCGTCCGTGGGTCTGCGAGAAGGCTCCACGTAAGCCGCGTTCCAAGGTTCGGGTCCGATCACCCGCAAAAAAGTGGCCGGGTTGAATGTCCCGGCCCCTACTTCCAGATCATACGGCTGCTGAATCACGCAGCCCTTGTCGCCCCAATACTTTTGCAGGGTGAAGATAATATCTTGAAAATACATGCTTTGTCCCGATCGATTTGTTTCAGGTTCATGAAAGAAAGCTTCATGCTGTTGTGAACCGCCCTTGTTTCCAGCGCAACCCCAGGTGCCGCTGCACATACCCGTCCACTACGCGGTACACGTCCGCACAGGCCGAACGCGATAGACGGCTATCATCCCACTGTCGCGGACCTGTGGCAGCTATACGCTGCAGCGATGCATGAGCTTCCGCGCCGACACGAAGGTTTTTGGCGGATGCGGGTGCGCAACGCGGACAGAAAAAACGGCCCATGTCCAGGGCCAAGGTTGCATCCATGGCCGATATACTTTTACCGCATGACGCACAAACGCCGAATTGCGGCGCAAATCCCTGATCAAAACACATCTTGGCTCGAAAAAACTGGGGAAATATTCTGGAGACTTGATCGGATTGATCCAAGACTTCCAGTGTTTCCAGGAGCAAAGCATGGATTGCCGGAGCAGACTGGGCGTCCACATGCAAGGCCTGCACGAATTGCATACAGTTGGCGGCCAACCCTTGCCTGCCCAAATCCCGCCGTAACCGGGCAAATCCCTGCAGCAAGGTGCCCTCTTCCAAACAATAATAGTCTTTGTTGGGAAAAAAACGAATCGTAAATAAAACCCTGTTCAAGATATCCAGGCAGCCGCCAAACCTTCGCCGGCTTTTGGATCCGCCAAAGGCGAAGGCCGTAACCAGTCCCAGGGCCGGAGACAAAAATCGCACCCAGCAATCATGTTCGCGAAACCGACCAATCTTGAAAACAAGCCCTTCTCCTGTCAATTCACGATGCATGGTCGTTTTCTCGCAGGTACTGGCAAGGGAATGATTTCTCGCGAAAGCAAGGACGAGATGGTTCGGTCAGGTATTGGGGCAACTCATGGAAAACGCAGGACCATGACTTCGCCAGGCTTGGCCTGCAAAGGCCAAGGCCGTCCATCCAGATACAACTCCACTCCGCCTGCGTTACCCAATTTCAACTCCAAAAAATCATCAAAAGAAACCACCAAGCGTTCATCGGTGCGCAAAAAAGCCTCCCGGACGCGACCGCCGTCGGATTGGGCGGAAAGCCAGCAATTTTGAAGAGCCCTGATCTCCAGGGTCCGCTCTTTGATCGTTGCTGACGGTGGCGACTCTTGAGAAACCGCCATTTGGTCCTCTGAAGCGGCCTGGTCGGCGCGGCCGTCGGCAATAGACGAAGCAGCCTGTGGGGAGTGATCATTCGTCCGGGCTGCTCCGCTGGGTTTTTGCGGCGACTCTCCGTCAAGCTCCTCGCTGCCGGATTCAGACGGCTGTTGATAAGAGTCGCCCTCATGGCCAAGTTTAACCGCTGAATCAAAAGCCATGCCTGGGACATCTGAAAAAGGCTCCGCCAAGGGCGACAAGGGCGCACCTTCGAATCGTTCTGCCGGTGCTCCCGTTGACGGCATATCCTCGTCTCCAGGTCTTGCCACATCGTGTCTGGGTTGAAAATCAGGTGCCGGAACAGGCCCGATATCCTCACTCAAGATCGTCTTTACGCTCTCATGTTCAGACGAAGAAAACAAAAGCTGGTGCAGCGGAGTCCAGAAAAACCAAACACAGGCTGCAACAAGAATCAAAGACAAAATCACTGCAGTTATCAAGAAGCGCCCCGGGAAACGATTTTTCACGGCGGGCAATCTCTTGGCATCGGTCAGCACCAGCTGCTCTTCAGGTGGAGCATCTTCCGGGGAAAAGTAGATCTGGGCCATGGTATTGCCCATCTTGTCGGCGTCCAGTCCCAAAAACCGTGCGTAATTCTTCACAAACCCCTTGGCATAAACAGGATGTGGCAAGGCCCGTTCATTGCCTTCCTCAATAGCTTCCAGGCTGACCCGGCTGATTTTGGTCTTTTCCATGACCACCGTCAGGTCCAGTCCCTGCCGAAGCCGCTCTTCCTTGAGCTGTCTTCCAAATTCCTTCAAGTCCATAACCATCCCCGCTGCCGTGCGGCCGTTAAAGCCGAATATCGATCAGCGCGCGACTGCGCAATCCTTCAAGATACTCCGTATAGCGCGCCTCGAGACGAGGTTCCATCAATTTTTCACGAATCTGATCTTGGACCTCATTTAAGGGCAACACATCTCCGGCCTCCTCCCCTTTGAACTTGAGCACCGCAGGACGCCCCTGAACAAAAAAAATACCGGAAACTTCGCCAACGTCCAGGCCCGCCAGAGCCTCCCTCCATTCCGGAGCAAGATCTTTCCAGGCAGGCATTCCAATGTCTCCTCCTTGCTGCGCGCCGGGGCCATGGGAATAGGTCCGGGCGGCGTCATCAAAAAGAAGCGCGCCGGAACGCAACCGAGTATGGACTTCCTCGGCCAATTCCGGTGAATCAAAGAGGATCAATCCCAAATGAACGCGACGCTCCTGCTGAAAGTCCTTTTGCTGGACTGCATAGTACTGCTCGATCTCTTCGGTGGTCACCACAACCTTGCGTCGAACCATGATACCCATCAGGCGTTGACGCTGAATTTCTTCGCGCATCCGCTGTTCATAAAGTTCCTTGTCCAGCCCCTGAATGCGGAGCTGTTCCAGAAACTGGGCCTCGGTCAAACCCAGCCGTTCCCGAAATTGACGCATTTGGGTCTGAAGCTCCACGTCGGTTACATTGATGTTCAATCGCTGGGCTTCCTGGCGCAAAAGCACCTCATCAATCATACGCTCCAGCAACTGCTGTTTATTGCCCAACAACATCCGTTTGTCATCCTCAAGCAGCTCCCTCCCTTCAAACTGGTCCAAAAAAGGACGAAAACGCTGGTTCAATTCAAACAGGGTGATCACTTCCCCGTTAACGATCGCCACAATCCGGTCGACCACGTCCTGGGCGCGGGCTAACGTCAAGTAAAACAAAATGATCAACAGTGCCCCAATGCCGATGCGCGTCAAAAATCGCCTCATAATCTTCAGTTCCTATGGATAATCTGAAAGCCAAAAAGGATTTGCTTAAAAATATAATTATTTTGTTTAGTTGCCTTGCGAAATAGGGGAAGAGGCTTCATCGCCTGATTCGCTTTGCAACAAAAGGGTGTTGACCTCAATGCGGGCCGTCTGGAGTGTCTCGGAAAGCCAGACTTCAAAAGCATCCTGAAGCTTCTGCTCCACAAGAACACGCTCCACCAACGGATAGGCCTGAGCGGGATCAATGATTCTGCCGGGTGTTTTCTCCAGCAAAACCATGGCCTGGCATCCTCGAGCTTCGCGGATCAGCGGGCCGGTGGATTGGCCCGGCTCCAGTTCCTCCAACACCAACCGCCATTCCGTTGGAATATTGTCTTCGTAGAGGGTGTAGCCATGGACTTCCACCTTGTCAAAACGTTTGCTCAATTGGGCAGGATCATCCTCTGTTTGGGACAACTCCAAAACCTTTTCCACGGAATCCTGATCCGGTCCCTGGATGAAAAGAAATTTCATCCTTGGCCGCAGATAAAAATCAACAATATGTCTACGGTAATAGGCATCCACCTCCTGGAAATCAATGGAGATCTGCGGACGCAACACCTTCTGAAAAAATATTTCATGATGCAATGTCGCCTTGAGCTGCTCTCTCCATATGTCCAGATCAATATATTCCTCAACCAGCATTTGCTCAAAGGCTTCTTCCGTATAGTCTGCGCGGACCAGAGATTCCGCTGCAGACAGATCCTGTTCGGAAGCCGTCAGGTTTCTCTCGGCAAGATGTTGGGCCATCAATATATTGACCACCATCTCCGACAGCACTGTACCATATTCATCCTGTAAACGCTCCAACGAAGCGGAAGAAATATTCGAGCGTGCAAGATACTTCAAATCATGCTTGGCCTCAAGCTGCATCAGGTAAATCGGTTCTCCGTTGACCCGTGCCACAACACCCTGATCATTGGACTGTGATACGCACCCTGAACCGAACCACACAAACAGCCAAGCTAAAAAAACCCCCTTCAAACACTTCTGCATCGTGCGTGCATAAGGTCGCGGATGTAAAATCAGTCCATGCCGAATCATAATGATTCCTTAAAAATCAATTCCCGGGGGAAAGCGCGAAAAGATCACTTTTAGCCTGTCGCAAATGGATAAAATTAGCCGCCTTGTCAGGAAAGCGCAACTCCAGTCTTCCCGGGGGCAGCAAACGGACTCTGTCCGGACGCTGCATCACCCAGGGCACCACGGCGTCAATCACGGTCTGATCCGCCCTTGCAGACAAGGTGACAAGAATTTTCCCAGGCAGCAAGTCAGCCCTTTCCGCCCCAAGCTTGACCAGCATGCGCTTCATCTCCAAAACAGCCAGAAACGTCTCCAACTCCTCAGGAAAATGCCCGAAGCGATCCCTTATCTCCGCGGCGATTTCCTCCGCAGCCTCAGTGGAACGAGCCGAAGACAAAGCCTTGTAGTAATACAGACGGTCTTTTGTTTCTGGAATATAGTGTTCCGGGATGTGAGCTGGATAGGCCACGTTCATTTCAGTCTGAACTTCTTCCCGGGGCGCTTGCCCCTTGAGACGGCGCACCTCGTTTTCGAGCATTTCCAGAAACAACTCCAAGCCCACCCTGGAAATCATGCCGGATTGACTTTCTCCCAAAATATTGCCCGCGCCTCGCAACCGCAAATCCTCCATGGCCACGGAAAAACCGGCGCCGAGATAGTCCATATCCAAAATCACCTGCAGCCGCTTGCGTGAAGTTTCCGACAATGCATCAATGGAATGGACAACGAAATACGCAAAGGCTTGCCGCTCACTGCGCCCTACGCGACCTCGCAGCTGATAGAGCTGCCCCAGGCCGAACAACTGGGCCTGGTCCACGATCAAGGTGTTGGCCCTTGGAAAATCCAGGCCGGATTCGATAATCGCCGTGCATACCAAGATATCCAATTCACCGTGCCAAAATTGACGCATCGCCTCTTCAAGTCGAGCGGCGCTCATCTGTCCATGGGCCTGGCCCACGCGGGCCTGGGGCGCCAAGGAACGTACGTATTGTTCCACTTCATCCAGTCCCAGCACCCGGTTGTGCACCCAAAAAATTTGTCCACCACGCTCCAGTTCTCGAGCCAAGGCTTGGCCGAGCATGTTCGCATCGCGCTCCAACAGAAAGGTCTGCACGGGTTTGCGATCCACAGGCGGGGTTTCGATCACGCTCAGGGAACGAACCCCGGACAGGGAAAGCTGAAGGGTTCTGGGAATCGGTGTAGCCGTCAACGTCAGGACATCCACGTTCTTGCGCAGTTTTTTGAGCTTTTCCTTATGCTTCACCCCGAAACGCTGTTCCTCGTCAAGAATCAACAGCCCCAAATTAGGCAAATGCACGTCATCGGAAACAAGACGATGGGTGCCGATGAGGATGTCCACCGCACCCCGACCAGCGGCCTCCAGTATCCGCTTTTGACGCGCCTGGGGCACGAACCGGCTGAGCATGGCCACCCGTACCGGGAAATGCTCCATCCGGGCGCGAAAATTCTGATAATGCTGCTCAGCCAGCACCGTGGTCGGACACAACAAGGCCACCTGCTTGCCCTCCATCACGGCCCGAAACGCGGAGCGCATGGCCACCTCGGTCTTGCCGAAGCCCACGTCCCCACACACCAACCTGTCCATGGGCTGGGGCAGATCCATGTCCATGAACACTTCATCAATAGCCCGGGATTGATCCGGGGTTTCTTCAAACCCGAAGGACGCCTCAAAATCCCGGTACATCTCATTAATGGGGCCGTAGGCATACCCCTTTGCAACCCGACGGTAGGCATAGATTTCCACCAGATCCCGAGCAATTCTTTCAATGGCCTTGCGCGCCCGTTCCTTTGTCTTGGTCCACTGCCCGCCGCCCAGTCGGTCCAGGACGGGTTCCCCGCCTTCCGGCCCCTTATAGAGCTGAACCAGATTAAGTCGATCCACCGGCAAATACAATTTGTCCTGCCCCGCATAGCGAATAACCAGATAATCATTGGCCGCAGCGCCCACCCGCAAACGGTGCAGCCCCTCAAGCCGACCCAATCCGTAATCCCTGTGAACCAACAAATCCCCGGGAGAAAGTTCATCAAAGGACGTCAGCCCGGCAAAGCCTTTTTTCACACGCCCTCGGCTCGGGACGCCTTTTTCGTCTGGCTGAAGAATGTTTTCAGCCAAAACAAGCATCCCGTTCCACTCCAGGTCCATGCCCTTGCGCAAACCTGAACGCACCAGCACCACTCCACGGGCCTGTGGATCAAATTCTTCGGCGAATTCCATTCCTTCCTCGGACAGACGCTTGGCAAACCGGCTCTGCGAATGATCGGAATGAAAGGACAACACTATCTGTGGCCGCTCTTCCCGCCAAACTCGCAAGGCTTGCACCAGCGTGCTCCAGGGACGATGTCGGGCTTCCGGTTTCCAAAACAGGTCCTGGAATCCGGCAAAGACTTTTTCCGCTAATTCCGTTCCCTGGCGATCCACACCAATAAGCAAATCCTCGAAAATAACCTGACGTCGACCATGCCATGCCCATCGGGCCGAGGAGGACTGCTGGATCAAGCTGGGGCGCAGCCATCGGCTGTCCTGACCGTAGGCGTCATCCAAAAATGACTGCCATGCCCATTCGGCCTCTTCCAGACGCGGCCGCAATTGGGATGAATTGATCAGCAAATACGTTGTATCCTCGGGCAGCCATTGCCCCAGCGTGCTGCATTGCTCGTAGTACACCCCCGGAGCCAACTGACCGTCTCCGCGCTCCAAGGCCTGTTCCAGCAAAATTCTCCCTGGGCTGGACAACTCCCCCATGCCATCCAAATGTCGCCAGAACTCCTTCCCCCTGGTGACAAATTCTTCGCCCAGCAAGGCCGGCGCAACAGGCAAAACCATGGCTTCACTCATTTCGTCCACCGAACGCTGGCGCAAGGGATCGAACAAGCGCAAACTTTCCAGGGTTTGTCCGAAAAACTCCATCCGCATGGGTGAAGAAAATCCCGGTGGATAAATATCCAAAATATCCCCGCGCCTTGCGATCTCACCGACTCCGGCCACCAAATTGGTATGCTGATATCCCCAGAGCATAGCCTGTTCGAAAATATCGTCAGGGGAAATCTCCTCGCCCTGAACAAGATGCAGGAAAGCGTTTTCCACAATGGATCGACTCGGCCATTTTGCGAGAAAATTTTCCACGCTTACCAGCAGGCCAAAGGGTCGCCGGGCGTAACGCAACGCATGCAATCCTATCCAGCGTTTGAACCAGGCCTTCCTGTCTGCATGCAAGGGGTCTTCAGGAGGATAAGCAGGCAACGTGAACCAACGGGAAGCGCCAGTGTCTGCCTGATCGTCCCTGGAAAAAAGACGGACGAGAGGTTCTATTTCAGAAATCTGTTTAAACTCGGGAACCACCATGACCACATTTGTGCCAGCAGCCAGGTGGGCCTCGGCCAGATAGGCCTGAGTCGCCGCACCGCTTTTGTGCACATGCAGGGAATCATGGCGCCCATGCAAAAATTTTTGGATGTCCTTGGTTAAAAACACGCTTGACGATCCCGATGCCAATAAATTTTTATGAACAATACATCGATCCTGGTCTGTTGTTCCATTTCCATGAGCCTATGATGGGTTGCAAAAAAGACAAATTTCATTCAAAAACAAAGGGATTACGCCTTGCCATGCGCGAGACATCGCGCAGCATCAATGGAGGACATCACGAAAATGGGATATTTTAACGGACAGTTGGCCTCGGTTCCCTTGGATGAACACGTCAAGATTCTGGAAGACGAGGAACTCTTGGATTTCTGGGAGGAAAGCCAATACATGGAAGGTATACTTGAAGGAGAATACGCAATATCCCCTCAGATCGATGGAGGGTATGAACGCCTGATCCTTCAAGAAATCCGGTTACGTTTTTGCCGACGCGATCCAGCAAAGACAATGCCCGGCAATTGATTCTTCCAATCCGTAAGCCCTTGCGCTCGAACACCTGGCCGTGGAAACATCGGTCGGCACATGAAGGGACTGGCAATAGCCCCGACGATTTCGGCCATAGCCCCATTAAAAGACCGCATCCCCTAGCGGTTCACAGTCGATGCGTGCATTCCTATCGAACCTGGGGCCTTCCCACGCAATAATACCGCAAACCGAATCGCTTTAAAAACTCGGGCGAGTAAAGATTGCGTCCGTCAAAAACCGCCGGTTCGGTCAGGGTCTTTTGGATGCGTTCAAAATCCGGATTGCGGAATTGGTTCCATTCCGTGACCACGGCCAAGGCGTCCGCGCCCTCCAGCACATCGTATTGAGAATCCAGAATACTCACCAGTTCGTTGTCGGCCAATGCCTCCCGAGCCTTGCCCCCGGCGGCGGGATCAAAGGCCTGTATGGCCATGCCCAGATCGGTCAGCCCGGCGATCAATTCCAGGGACGGCGCCTCCCGAATATCGTCTGTATTGGGTTTGAAGGCCACGCCCCATAATGCCAAGGTCTTGCCCTTGACCCCGCCGCGCTGGGCAAAATAGTTCACGATTTTATCCACCAAGCTGCGCTTCTGCCGGGCATTCAGACGGTCCACGGCCGTGAGCACGCCGGGTTCGTACCCGCTGCTCTTTGCCGTATTGATCAACGCTCGCACATCCTTGGGAAAACAGGAACCGCCGTAGCCCAGCCCGGGATAAATAAAATGTCGTCCAATGCGCTGATCCGATCCGATGCCTAAGCGCACGTCTTTCACATCCGCGCCGACCCGTTCGCAGATATTCGCTATTTCATTGATAAAAGAAATTTTCGTAGCCAGCATGCAATTGGCGGCATATTTGGTCATTTCTGCGCTGCGCACGCCCATGATGATCAGTTTCTCCCGACTGCGGGCAAAGGGCGCATACAACGCCTTGAGCAGCTCCGCCACCCGGACGTTGTCCGTGCCCACCACCACCCGGTCCGGCTTCATGAAATCGTTGACCGCGTCGCCTTCCTTGAGAAATTCCGGATTGGAAACCACGTCGAACTCGATGTTCACTCCGCGGCTCTGCTGCTCCTCCAGGATCAGGGCCCGCACTTGGTCCGCCGTGCCCACCGGCACTGTGGATTTGTTGATGACTATTTTATAATCCTTCATGTTCCGGCCCACTTCCCTGGCCACCTGATGCACGAAACACAGATCGCATCCCCCGTCAGGCAACGACGGCGTGCCCACGCAGATCATCACGAACAACGCAGAATCCAGTCCCTGCTCAAGGTCGGTCGTAAACCGCAAACGACCTTGCTCATAGTTGCGTTGAACAACTTCCTCCAGGCCGGGCTCGAAGATGTGGATCTTGCCCTGGGAAAGATCTTGGACAATCCCCGCATTCACGTCCACACAGGCCACATTGTTGCCCATTTCCGCAAAACAGGCCGCCGTGACCAGACCCACATACCCCGTGCCGACAATACATATGTTCATGCCCAAACGTCTCCTTGTCGTTATTTGATATCAGAATCGAATGAATCCTCAGTATGCAAGGATTGATGGCGATCCTGATCCGGATACAACATCTGCTGCGCAAGCCAAAAGAAAGCTTGCGCCGACTCCGCAAAGCTACTTTGTGAAACAGTGCCGCGTCAGTCCGGCGAAGCATCCCGCCGAGCCGAGCCTGTCTTATCGTTCCAGCGCGATGGAGACAAGCCCCGGCTCATGATCTCGACATGCCCGCTAATGCTTGACTTCTCCATGACAGGCTTGATGTTTGCCAAGGTTCAGTGATACCTGAAAAACACATCGGGCTTGCTCCCTGACAGCGCAAATACCGCCCGCGCTTCACATCTGAATTCCGCAACTGTTTTTGTTTCCCCCTGCGAACCAAGGAGGCGGTCGTGAACATGGTGGTTCTGGATGGCCGAACACTCAACCCCGGAGACAATCCCTGGACGCCGCTGGAAGCCTTGGGCGCTTTGACCGTATATCCCCGCACCCCGGCCAGAGAGATTCGTAAACGTTCTCTGAAAGCGGACATCCTGCTGACCAACAAAACCCCGTTGACGGCCAGGACCATCGCCGCCCTGCCCCACCTGAAATTCATCGCCGTGATGGCCACAGGCTATGACGTCGTGGATCTCCAGGCCGCCAGCAAGCGCAACATCCCTGTTTCCAACGTGCCCAGTTACGCCACCAATTCCGTGGCCCAGTTCGTCCTGGCACTGGTGCTGGAACTCTGCCACCGGGTCAGTCTGCACGATCTGGCCGTGAAAAACGGGGAGTGGATCAAAAAAAAGGAATTCTGTTTTTGGAAAACACCGCAGATCGAGTTGGCCGGTCTGAAAATGGGCATTGTCGGTTTTGGCCGAATTGGACGACGCGTGGCCGAACTGGCACACGCCTTGGGAATGGAGGTGCTGGCATACGCCCCGCGCATTCGTGAAACCCCGCCCTACAAGCCCTTTGCCTGGAAATCCCTGACCGAGGTCTTTTCCGAGGCCGACGTGATCAGCCTGCATTGTCCATTGACCGACGATACCCGCAGTTCCATCGACAAAGACCTCATCGGCCTCATGAAGACCGAGGCATTTTTGATCAACACCTCCCGGGGGCCAATCATCAACGAGGCGGACTTGGCTGCCGCCCTGAATGCCCGCGCCATTGCCGGGGCAGCCGTGGACGTGGTCGCTGAGGAACCCATTCAACCGGACAACCCGTTGCTTGCTGCCCGCAATTGCATCATCACTCCGCACATGGCCTGGGCCAGCTTGAGTTCGCGCAAACGTTTGCTTTCGGCCGTGGCGGACAACGTCAAAAATTTTCTCGCCGGACGTCCGACCAATGTGGTCAATCCCATCATGTTATAAACCTGTTCAATCAGTAAGGAGGATCTCATGACCCCGCCAATTCGCGTTTACGCCATAAGCACCTGCATCCATTGCAAACGGGCCAAGGAGTATCTGGACCAATGCGGCGCGCCCTACGAGCCGATTCATGTGGATTTGCTGACCGGCCAGGAACGCAGCGACGCGCTGACAGAAGTCAAAAAATACAATCCCGCCCAGAGTTTTCCGACCATCATCATTGGGGATGTCGTCATTGTGGGCTTCAGACAAAATGAAATCGCAAGTGCATTGGGGATCATATGAACGCTGAAAATCTTATGGAAACATTGCGCAAGTCGCAGGAACCAAAGGGCTATTTTTTCAACAAGGACAGAGAAATGGTTTTGGCCCTGATGGAATCCCTTCTGACCAACAAGAACCGCTACGGCTACATGGCCTGTCCCTGTCGTCTGGCATCGGGCAACAGGGAACTGGACAAAGACATCATCTGCCCGTGCGTGTATCGCGAGGAGGACGTCCGCCGTTACGGAAGCTGCTTTTGCGGGCTTTATGTCTCCAAGGACTGGAACGAGGAAAAAATCCCGCATGAATACGTCCCGGAACGCCGTCCGCCGGCGTTTTAACACCCCGCGATCATGTCTTTGCGCGCCCTGGCCCTGGAACTCTACGATCTGGAAAAACGCGTCGATCAGTTGACTCGTGCGCTTGCGCAAGCCGCCCCGGAGCAACATGCCACCATTGAATTGAAACTCCTGCGGACCAGGGCTGAAAGGGACCGGCTCCGGGCCGTGCTCCAGGCAAAAAAGGACGAACCGAGCGCAACTCCTCAGTACAATTTGCGTTGGCTTTGCCAAAAAGCCGGATCATCGCGTTGAGGCCCTGCCGGCTGTCTGACTGTGCTGGGCATCGTTCATCAAGGGGTTGCCCATCGTGGAAAGACAGGGTCGTGTTCGTGCTGCACAACCCCTTGATGTTACGAGACCCGCGAAGGAGTTCCGGCAGGGCCGAAACGCGATGACCCGGCCACAATGCTCAATACCCCGGGCCGATCTTCAGTTAATCAGCTGGAATGTGGCAAAAACAAAATCAATTTTTGCCGGGCTTTCAGAAAAATCCCATCAGATAAACGGCACGGCCTCCACCTCGTCGGCCATGGTGTTGAAGGCCTTGAAGGCTTCAAGCATGTCTTTTGCCGTATAACTGACCTCCATGGGCTCCTCGCGGACCGCGCCGGGCAGGCGTGCGGCCCGGTCCGCACCGGAAGCCGTGGTGAACCGCACCCGGAGTTGCACCGGCTCGGTTGTCCTCAGCGGTCGGCACTGCTCCTTTCGGGCCAAAGCCTGGCGTACGCCCGCGGCGATCAATTCCACGCACCGAGAAGGAACATGACTGATCGCCGCGTAAGCCCCCACGCCCCGCTTCACCGCTACGCACTCCACGCCCGGCAGCAAGTTCTTGGCCTCGGCGCAGGCCGCCTCGTCCCCGGACACAAAGACCACGGGCGCGTTGTAATGCCCGACCAGCAAAGCGTTCAGTCCCATCTCGCCGATTCGCAGATCGTTGACGCGCAACTCAGCCACCCGGCCGTGAAAAATATGCGGGATGGCCGCATCCGGGGTACCGGACATGACATGGGCGCCCACGAACAGGACCGCGTCAAATCCTTCCTGAATGCCCTCGACCATGGCCAGGGGCCTGGGACCGCCCAGGACCAGTCTGGCCCGGGCATCCAGCAGTTCCGGCAGCAGATTCAGACCCACGTTATGGGAGTCCGCCACCAGCACGTCCGTGGCCCCGGCGGAAAACGCCGCGTCAACGGCCGCATTGACCTCGGCGGTGAAAAACCGCCGCGCCCGGTCGTATTCCCTGCCGCCGGGAGAGGTGTGCTCGCTGCGCACCACGCATCCGACGCCCTCCAAATCCGCGCAAACAAAAACTTTCATTATCTTGCTCCAGAATCTCGTTTCAAGATTTATACAAATGACACGCCACCACATGTTCCGGCCCCATGTACACCCGCGGCGGCGCCGATTGCTTGCAGACCGGCAAGGCTGATGGACAGCGCGGATGAAAGCGGCATCCCGGCGGGACGCGAACCGGACTGGGCGGGTCCCCCGGCAGCACGGCCAGGTTCTGCCGAGTCCGCGGATCCGGAATCGGAGCCGCGGCCAACAAGGCCTGAGTATACGGATGCAGCGGTCGGAGGAAAAGGTTGTCGGCCATGGCGTTTTCCACGAGCACGCCCAGGTACATCACGCCCACCCGTCGGCTCATGTGCCGGATCACGGTCAGGTCGTGGGAGATGAACAAGTACGAGACCCCCCGCCGCTTTTGAATGTCTTGAAGCAGATTGAGCACCTGGGCCTGAACCGAGACGTCCAGGGCGCTGGTGGGCTCATCCAGGACAATAAATGCGGGGTTTGTGATCAAGGCCCGGGCGATGGCGATGCGCTGCCGCTGGCCTCCGCTGAATTCATGCGCATAGCGGGACATATGTTCCGCTCCGAGCCCGACCTCCCGCAAGGCCACCGCGACCCGCTGCTCCACCTCCAAATCGGTGCCGAAGCGGCGGACATGCCTGCCCACACGCAAAGGCGCGGCAACAAGGCCGCGCACGGTCATCCGGGGGTCCAGGGAAGACTGCGGATCCTGGAAGACCACGGCCATGCCCGAGCGGGCCCGGCGCAACGCCCTTCCGGACAAGCGGGCCAGGTCTTGCCCATGAAAGACCAATCGACCCTGGTCCGGAATCGTCAGCCGCAACAGACAATTGCCCACCGTGGATTTTCCGCAGCCCGACTCGCCCACCAAGCCGAAGGTTTCGCCCTGGGCCACGGAAAACGAAACGCCGTCCACGGCCCGCAGCTCGTCCTTGCCCCAGCCCCAGCCACTGCCGCGCTTCACGAAAAACGCCTTGTACAGCCCTTCCACGCGCACCACGCTCACGGCCGCCTCCAATTTTCTTGCGGCTTGCCAGCAGATAGGTGACAGGCCACGGCATGCTGCGCGCCAATCGTGGACAGTTCCGGTTCGATCCGATTGCAGTTTTTGACGCGCAACACGCAACGCGGATGATAACGGCAGCCGGGCGGCGGGGTGACGAGGTCGGGCACGGTTCCCGGGATGGTCAGCAGCTGCTGGATGCGCTCGCGCCCGGGAATGGCCGCGATCAGTCCCTGGGTATAGGGATGCTCCGGTCTGGCGAACAGATCAGCCACCGTCGCGGTTTCCACAACCACACCGGCGTACATCACCGCTACCCGGTCGCAGGTCTGGGCCACCACCCCCATGTCGTGGGTGATCAACAGCACGGCCATATCCCGTTGCGCGGCCTGCTCCTTGATAATCTGAAGAATCTGCCCCTGAACCGTAACGTCCAAGGCCGTGGTCGGCTCGTCGGCCAACAGCAGTTGCGGGCCGCAGGACAGTTCCATGGCGATCATCACCCGCTGGCGCTGTCCCCCGGACAGTTCATGCGGATACTTGCGCAGGAGGCCCCGTGCATCGGGCAGACGCACCCGGGCCAGCATCGCGGCGCAATGCTCGTTGGCCGCCTCGCGGCCAAGTCCCAGGTGCAGCCGCGCCATTTCACGCATCTGGTTGCCGATGGTGAATACCGGGTTCAGGCTGGACAAGGGTTCCTGGAAAATCATGGAAATGCAGCGGCCGCGCACCGACCGCATGGCCCGGGCCGAAAGCTTCAGCAGGTTTTTCTCCTGAAACATGATCCGACCCTCATGGATTCGGCCCGGCGGCTGGGGGATCAGTCGCAGGATGGAACGCGCCAGAACCGACTTGCCGCACCCGGTTTCACCGACCAGACCGAGGATTTCCCCGGCTTGCAGGGACAGGCTGACCTTTTCCAGGACCCGGGCCGTACCCTGGTGGGTGGTAAAGGTGACGCTGAGGCCCTGAACATCCAGTAGCTGCTTGGACATCACGGCTACCTGCGAATCCTGGGGTCCAGCACGTCGCGCAGGGCGTCGCCCAGAATGTTGAATCCGACCACGGTGAACAAAATGAACAATCCAGGAAAGGTAGCGTACCACCACTGATCCATCAAAAACTTGCGGCCCACGCTGATCATCGCGCCCCATTCCGGCATGGGCGGCTGCGCGCCCAGGCCGATGAAACTCAAGGAGGCGGCGATGAGAATGGCGTCGCCCAAAGTCAGGGTGGCCAGGACAATGACGGAATTCAGACAGTTGGGCAGGATGTGGCGCAGGATGATCCAGGCGTGTCCGGCCCCGGCCACCCGGGAGGCGAGGACAAAGGGCATTTCCCGAACCGCTAGCGCCTCGCCGCGGACCATGCGCGCAAACTTGGGAATCATCACAAAGGCCACGGCCAGGATGGCGTTGTTCAGGCTGGGCCCCATGGCCGCGGCCAAGGCCATGGCCAGGACCAGGGAGGGAAAGGAAATGATCACGTCCATGACGCGCATCATCAGGTTGTCCACCCAGCCCCCCAGATATCCCGCTGTGGCGCCGATCAGCGCGCCCAGCCCACCGGCGATGGCCACAACAAAAAATCCGATGCGCAGGGAGATGCGCGCCCCGTACATGATCCGGCTGAAAATATCCCGACCCATTTCATCGGTTCCGAACCAATGGTCCGCGCCAGGCCCCTGCAACCGCTCGGACAGGTTGATTTCCACTGGTTCGTAGGGCGCAAGAACCCCGGCCAGCAGGGCCATGCAGACCATGACCGCCAGGATCCCGCCTCCGGCCGCGGCCGACGGGTTGCGGGACAGAATTCGCAAGGTCAGCATGATCTCGCGCCACCGGGGATGATCAGCAAGACGCATCTCAGTACCGGATCGTCGGGTTGATCGCGGCGTAGAGTACGTCCACGGCCAGGTTCACGCACACGTACGCCAGGCTGACCATCAGGGTGAAACCCATGATCGCCGGGAAGTCCAGGTAATTCACGGAATCTACGACGTATTTGCCCATCCCGGGCCAGGAAAAGATGGTCTCCGTGAGGATCGCCCCGCCCATCAGCTCCCCAAAGGACAATCCAACGATGGTTACCGTGGGAATCAGGGAATTCTTGAAAGCGTGCTTGAGCACCACCCGGGCCTCGGACAACCCGTTGGCCCGGGCCGTGACGATATAGTCCTGGCCGAGCACCGCGATCATGGAGGAACGCACGATCCGGGTGATGATCGCCAAATACACGTAGGACAGGCAAAACGCCGGCAAGAGCAGATGCGAGGCCGCGTTGCGCAAGGCCTGCCAATCTCCGGCCAGCAGCGCATCCACGGTATACATCCCGGTGATCCTCAGCGGCGCGGCCATGGTCACATCCAGCCGGCCCGACCCTGGAAGCCAGCCCAGATGCCGGTAAAACACCAGCAACAGCATCAGCCCCAGCCAGAACACCGGCGTGGACACGCCGATCACGGAAAAGACCCGCGTCAGATGGTCCACCACGGTGTTACGCTTGACCGCGGCCAGAATGCCCAAAGGGATCCCCAGCCCCAGGCAAAGCAGCAGACTGGCCAGCGTCAGCTCCAACGTGGCCGGCAGATAATCGCGGATATCCTCCAGAACAGGGCGGTGACTGCGGATGGAGACGCCCAGATCTCCCTGGCTCAAACCATGGAGAAAACGCCAGTACTGGGCCGGCAACGGCTGATCCAGACCGTGCGTGCGACGGATGTTCTCCACGGTCTCCCGGCTGGCCTTGGGCCCGGCAATGAGCTGGGCCGGATCCCCGGGAATGGCGTGGGAGATGAGAAATGCCAGAACCGTGACTCCCAGCAACACCGGCGCCATGTAGGCCAGACGGCGCAGGACATAAAGCAGCAAGGTCATCAAAAAACGGCCGGGAAGCTTCACTCCCCGGCCGCGCTCCTAGTTTTTGGTGATGGACTCGAAGTTGTACATGGACTCGAGCATGGGATTGAAGACGTATCCGTGGACATTCTTGTGCAGGGGCACGATGGTCTGTACCTGATAGAGAAAAATATACGGAGCATCTTCCATGATCACATCCTGGGCCTGGTGGTACAACCGGGTGCGCTCGGCCACGTCCGCTTTGGCCGCGGCCTCGCGAATCAGCGCGTCCACCTGCTCGTTCTGGTAGAAGCTGCGGTTGCCGGGCAAGCCCCACAGGCCGGAATCAAACCAGAAGTTCATGAACATGTAGGGATCGGCAAAATCCGGACTCCAGGCCCCCAGGCACAGCTCAAAGTCGCCCTTGTCCACCTGGTCGCGCAGGGTCGGGTTGGCCAAAAGTTGCAAGTTGAGCTTCACGCCGATCTGGGCGAAATTGGCCTGCATGATCGTGGCGATCTGTTCCCAGGACGGACGGCGCTCGGAATAGATCAGGGTCAGTTCCAGTCCTTCGGCGCCGGCGTCCTTGAGCAGGGCCTTGGCTTTGTCCACGTCGCGGGTGTACTGGAACACGTCCGGTTTGTGCCCCCACATGCCGAGAGGCACGGGCCCGCGCATCTGCACCCCGTTGCCCTGAAGCACGAAATCAATGATGCCTTGGTAATCCACGGCGTAGCTCAAAGCCTGACGCACCTGCTTGTCCTTGAGCTTGTCCTTCTGGGTGTTGATGTATACGTATTCCACCAGCTGCGACGCATGGCGCTCCACAGAGATTTCCGGGTTTTGCTCCAGGGCCGGGATCTGATCGATGAGCACGTTTTCGGCGATGTCGATGTCCCCGCGCTCCAGGGCCATGCGCCGGTCTGCTGACTCGGGCATGAAGCGGATGATCACCCGGTCCAAAGCCGGAGCCCCGCCCCAATAGTCCTTGTTGGCTTCCAGCACGAACCGTTGTCCGCGCAGCCATTCCACCATCCTGAAGGGGCCGCTGCCGTCCATGTTTCCGGCCAGCCAGGCCTGGGCCAGATCATTGTCCTTGGCGTGTTGCATGATCTTGGGATTGATGATGGACGCGCCGTTGGTGGCCAGGGTCTGCAAAAACGGTCCGTAAGGATTTTTCAAGGTGATCTCCAGGGTCATGGGATCAATCACGCGCATAACATCAATGGCGCCGATATTGTCCGCCGGTCCCTTGCCGATGTCCAAAGTGCGCTGCAGGGAAAAGCGCACCGCCTCGGCGTCCAGTTTTGTGCCGTCGGCAAAGGTGATGCCTTCACGGATGCGGAAGGTCCAAATCAGCCCGTCCGGTGAAACCTCCCAGGATTCGGCCGCCGAGGGTTCCACCTCGGTGGAGCCTTTGCCGTCCATCACCTTGTACCGCACCAGCCGGTCGTAACAGGGATAAATCTGGCGCCAGTCATAGTTGTCGCTGGATACTCCCGGATCCAAAGTATGGATGTCCGAGGAAACACCGACCACCAGGGTCTCGGTGCCGGCCCAGACGGACTGCCCGGCATAACACGCCAACAACAAGCACAGTGCAACGCGCAAGAGCCTCTTCATGGGAACCTCCTTCTCAAAGGTGCAAAAACATTTTTCCGCGATGCATGCTCTTACTCCCAGCCCGGCAAAACCGTCAACGTGTTCCCAATGCTTGGGTCCATTTTTTAACCTTCTTGGCATCCTTTGTGTTTCTGCATATCATGGATGCATGACGAAACGCGAGACAAAGTTTGCCAAACTGCTGCCCAAGACTGTTGAAGCCGTGCGCGAGGCAGGCCAGGTGCTCATGGAATACTGGCACGCGCCGCGTGAGATCCGCCGCAAAGGCCGTATCGACCTGGTCACCAGCGCGGATTTGGCTGTGGAAAAATCCTTGGTTCAGCGTCTTGGTGAAATCCTGCCCGAGGCCACCATCTTGGCCGAGGAATCCGTGGCTGCGACGGACTTGAACCGCCCCCTGAACGGTCCGACCTGGATCATCGACCCCCTGGACGGAACCACAAATTTCGCCCATGGCTTTCCCTTCGTGGCCATTTCCGTGGCCCTGTGGGATCAGGGAGAAACGCACCTGGGCATTGTGTACCTGCCGGTCATGAACGAACTCTTCCATGCCTGCCTGGGCAGCGGGACGCGGCTCAACAACGAGGCTGTCGGCGTCTCCAGGACCACGAATCTGGAAAACGCCCTGGTGGCCACGGGCTTTCCCTACACGGTCCGGGACCATCTGCCCCATATTCTGGCCTGGCTGCAGGTCGTGCTGGCGACGACCCAGGGAGTCCGCCGGGCCGGATCAGCGGCAATTGACCTGGCCTACACCGCTGCCGGTCGATTCGACGCTTTTTATGAAATCCAGCTCAAGCCCTGGGACATGGCCGCTGGCTGGCTGCTGGTTCGCGAAGCCGGAGGACGCGTCACCAAAATGGATAACGGTCCTTTTGACGTCCAGGCTTCTTCAATTTTGGCCACCAACGGCCTGATCCACGAGAACATGACCGAACTGCTGGCAAAAACAAAGAAGGAATAATTTTTGGTCTTGAGGCGTAAACATGGTTCTTTTCGGGTGTCGGCATTTTTTTTGTAATGAAGAAACCAGTGATATCGGATAACAACAATTCCCAACGCAACCGGACGGCCGTTGTTGCTCTGTCCAAAGCGGACCTGTCCGATGTCTTGGCCTTGGAGAAAGCATGTTTTGCCAGGCCCTGGTCCATGGAGCAGTTGCAATCCAGTTTTTCCCAAGGGAACATTCTTCTGTTGGGGGTCAAAAGCGGAGAACGGCTGCATGGATATGTCAGCTTCCAGGTTTTTCCGCCGGAAATGGAAATCCTGAACATCGCCATCAGCCTTGACAAACGCAGTCAGGGCCTGGGCCGCGGCCTTGTGCGTCGCGCCCTGGAATTGGGCCATGTTCAAGGGGCGAAAAACTGTTTTCTGGAAGTGGCCGGTGACAACTTTTCAGCCCTTAATCTTTATCGCTGCCTGGGCTTTGCGCCCATTAGCACGCGCCGGGGCTACTATCAGGAAGGGGGGCGAACCATGGATGCGGTGATCATGATGAAGGAGCTGCATTAAGGTTCAAGACCTTCGCCAAGGTTTAACCATGCCGTTTCAACCTCATACCCCTTACCCATTTTTTCGGAGGACAAGATGAGCATCCGCTTTTTGAAACACATGGACGTCAAGGGCAAGCGCCTGTTGATCCGGGTGGACTTCAACGTGCCCATGGATCAGGGGGTCATCAGGGAGGACATGCGCATCCGGGCCAGCCTCCCGACCTTGCAAACAGCCCTGGAACAGGGAGCATCCCTGGTCTTGTGCTCGCACATGGGCAGCCCCAAGGGACAGGTGATCCCGGAACTGAGCTTGAAACCCGCGGCTGAACATCTGGCCGGCCTGCTGGGCAAGCCCGTGCTCATGGCCCCGGACTGCATCGGGCCGGAGGTGGAAAAAATGGCTCAGACCCTGCAACCTGGCCAGATTTTGATGCTGGAGAACCTGCGCTTCCATCCCGGGGAAACCAAAAATGATCCGGAATTTTGCCGCCAACTGGCGCGTCTCGGTGAAATCTACGTAAACGACGCCTTTGGCACCTCTCATCGCGCCCATGCCTCAACAACCGGAGTGGCCGCGCATTTTTCACAATGCTGCGCGGGCTTGCTGATGCAAAAGGAATGGGAATATCTGGGACTGACCCTGGCCGATCCCCAGCGGCCCTATGTGGCCATATCCGGGGGAGCAAAAGTCTCCACCAAGCTGGGCGTTTTGCACAACCTCCTGGACAAGGTGGACCGCTTGATCATCGGCGGGGCCATGGCCAACACCTTCATCAAGTCTCTGGGTTTTGCCGTGGGCATATCCCTGGTGGAAAACGACCTGCTCGACGAGGCCCGGAAGATCATGGAAAAGGCCAAGGCCAAGGACGTGGCCCTGTATCTCCCGGTGGATTTCGTGTTCGCCCCCGACCCCAAGGCCCAGGCAGCCGGGGTCTGCCCCTATCAAAACGTGCCCGCGGACCAGATGATCTTGGATATTGGACCGGCCACCCAGGTGCTGTTTGCCGAGGTGCTGGCAACCGCCGGGACAGCCGTATGGAACGGACCCATGGGTGCGTTTGAGAATCCGGACTTTGCACAAGGCTCCCTGACCGTGGCCAAAGCCGTGGCGGAAAACGCCCGGGTCAGCATTGTCGGCGGCGGTGACACGGACGCCATGCTTCACGCCGCGAAAATGGCGGACAAGGTCAGCTTCATTTCCACCGGCGGCGGAGCATTTCTGGAATTCATGGAAGGCAAGGAACTTCCGGCCTTCAAAGCCCTCAGGGAGTGCTCGAAATGAAGACAAACGTGAAGACATTGATCGCCGGCAACTGGAAAATGTACAAAACCTTGGCCCAGGCCGAAAAACTGGCCGACAGACTGGCCGACAGACTGGCCGACAAACTTCCCGCCGACCGGGAAGTGCTGCTCCTGCCGCCGTTCACCGCTCTGGGAGCCGTGGCCTTTTCTTTGAAAGACGCGAACCGCTTCCTCCTGGGAGCCCAGAATTTTTATCCGGCACAGGAAGGGGCCTTTACCGGAGAAATCGCCCCGTTCATGCTCCAGGATCTGGGCTGCACCCATGCCCTGGCCGGGCATTCCGAGCGCCGCCATGTGCTCGGCGAGACGGACGGATTGATTTCCAGAAAGGTGGCCTTCGGCCTGCAGGCAGGCCTGCACATGATTCTGTGCATCGGCGAAACCCTGGATCAGCGCAAACAAGGCAAGGTGGAACACGTGCTCAAAGGCCAGCTGCTGCTTGGATTGACCGAAGCGAAGGATGCGGCCGTTGCACCGGAAACCTTAAGCATTGCTTATGAACCGGTCTGGGCCATCGGCACAGGCGAAGTGGCCAAGCCCTCGGATATCCTCTCCGCCCATGCGGTTATCCGTAAGACCCTGGAGGAAATGTTTTTGGACTGCGGTGGCAAAATTCGCATTCTCTACGGCGGCAGCGTGAAGCCGGACAATGCCGCGGCGATCCTTTGCCTTGACAATGTCAACGGCGTGCTGGTAGGAGGCGCAAGTTTGCAGGACGACAGTTTCGCCGCCATTGCGGCGGCTGTCTGATTTACGGAGGAGAAAGCATTTTGAGCACCTTGATCATCACCATCCATGTCCTGGCATGCATTTCGCTGGTTGTACTGATTCTTTTGCAGTCAGGCAAAGAAGGCATGGGCGTCATTTTCGGCGGCGGAAGCAGCTCGGTTTTTGGAAGCAGCGGCGCAGGCGGACTGCTGAAAAAACTGACCATTAGCGCGGCCAGCATTTTCGTGATCACCTCCTTGAGCTTCACCTATATGAGCAGTCAGCGCACAGCCGAGGAATCCATCATCCTGGACGCCCCGGCTGAACTTCTGCAGACCCCGTCAGCTCCCGCCGGGATTGAGCAGCAGGTTTCCGGCCCCGACGAAACAGCCCCAACGACTCCCCCCCCGGCGGAATCTCCCATCCCAACAGAAAAACAGCAATAAATTTAGAGCTTATCCGTAAATAATGTGGACTTTATTTCGCATTTCTGGCATGTTGTCCTCCATGTTCAACCTTGATCATGGAGGACAACATGCCAAAGGTTCAGTCATGGGAGGTTTCCGATC
>DSBL01000062.1 GCA_011049455.1 Desulfonatronum sp.
AGAGTTACGCACAGCCATTGAAAACGATCTGCGCTTGATGGCTGATGATGATTGTAATGAGTCAAACGTTGAAAAATATAAATATCAAACCTTTGATGCAAAAACCTAACCGGAAATTACTGATTGGAAGCAAACATGTACAGTAGATGTGAATCTTCCTGAAGACGTCCTGCCAACAAACATCCCTGGGCCTTTGGATGAATGGGCTGGCGAAACTTCACATGAATTGCGCCTTTTTTTTGCGCTACCGCCAGGAACCTACACGCTGGAACTAGCCAAATATGAGGTCCATGACACCTCACCGCCTTCACTGATTTTCACTCTCAACGAGTCTATCATTGGCGCCCAGCCAGTTCCCAGGGGAACTGGTCGGCCCGCGCCCTACAGCTCCATCACCCCAGAGTTGACCATTCGGCAAAAGTTGAATGTCACAAAATCAGATAACATTCTTGTCATCTCCACTAGCGAAGGCTCCTGGGTCGCCCCGGCTCGTCTTCGCATTCTCGGAAAACAGCAATTTTATCCGGCCAAGTTGGGCTGGGAACTTGTGGCCAACCAGTTTGTTTTTTTTGTGATTGTTCTGTTGTTTCTGGGTTTCATCTTTTTCCGGGTCTGGGCCGCGGACAGCATCGGGCACGCCGTTGCCGCGGCCGTTTTGGCAGTGGTCATGGGTTTGTTCACCTTCGCCTCTTGTGAACTGCTGTTTCGTCAGTTTCTCATCAGAAATCCCGATGCCAGGGTGGTCAATGAAAACCAGGTCACCGGAGAATCGGATCATGCCGGACGTCACTATACCTATGCTACGATGATCCAGCCTCACCCCCAGTTGGACATTATTTACACTTTGAAGCCCAACCTGGATGGTTTTTTCGCGGGTCATCGGCTGCAAACCAACAGCCATTTCATGCGCGGACCCGAAATTGAGCTTTTGCCCGCACCGGACTCGCTGCGCTTGATGGGTTTGGGTGATTCGGTCATGTTCGGCTGGGGCGTGGCCTGGGAAGACACCGCGCTACATCGCCTCGGCGGCTTGCTCGCCACCGAGCTGTCCCTGCCCGTGGAAACCCTGAACCTGGGTTGTCCCAGCTACAACATGGCCAATGAAGTCGCGTCCTACGCCCGCCTGGGACGGCAATTCCAGCCCAACATGGTCATGGTCATTGTCCTTGAGAATGACTTCGGTTTTCCCGGGGCGATGATCGAGCCAGTGCGCCCTTGGACTTTAAATCGCAGTTACATTCGACAGCAGCTTATGCGTCTGCTCGCGCCTAAATGGCGGGAAGGAACGGCTGAATATGAAAAATTCGTCAGCGCCCGTCACCTGCAAAGAATCCAAGGCGTTGATCCCTCGAACATGGATCCCACTCAACTTTGGCATCACCAGGTCAGCGAGCACTATCTCAAATTCGTCGGCCGCGAGGCGGTGCAGGCCAGCCTGCGTGATCTTGGAGCCATGTTGCGCCAGGACAATGCCGTGGGGATCGTTGTTTACCACCCCATCAACATTACCCTGGGCCGATCCGAGTCCTACGAACAGCATGCCGCCTTCGTGGTCCAGGCAGCCCAGGAATCTGGTTTGCTGGGCGTTGACATGACCCGAGTATACGAAACGTATTTACGTACCCACAATCAGCAAAGCATGAGTGAAAGCCTGTGGTTTCGCGACAAGGATTGGCACCCCAATGCCGTGGCCCACGAACTCATGGCCCGGGCAGTTTTTGAGGAACTGCTACGTCACGAGGCTTTGCCTAGGCTCGCCACAACGATTCGATAGCCTGGCGTTGATGCCGTAACCTTTGCCTGAAGGCTGTCTTTCTTAATCAATTGTACAGTCCATAGTTCTCTCAACCTATTGATATTTTTATGTTCACAGCTTCAATTCCGTCATTCCGGCGAAAGCCGGAATCCAGTTTCTTTTCGGTGGGTTAGACCTTTTGGATGCCGGATCGAGTCCGGCATGACGCGAGAACTTTGGACTCTCGAGTAATCAAGTAAATAGGAAGAAATATGCATTCCAACACAGCATGCACTCCTGCTGGCAAGCAGAAACCCAGTTTACGTATTCCCCTGCAAATCTTGGTCATGGCCCTGATCGGCGGGGTTGTCTTTGGAGTCTTCGGCCACAAGATCATCGCCGTTGTGATCTGGACCCTGGCCTGTCTCTTGACGTTCGGATTTGTTTTCTCCCCCAGGGTTGTCCAGGGCTTTGATCGTTTCGGCGCTTGGCTGGCACATTTCGTGGGGACTGCGCTGACCTACATGCTCCTCGTGCCCATGTTCTACATTGTGTTCACTTTCGGCCGGGTGGTCATCTCCGTCCTGGGACGCGACCCCATGCAGCGAAAATGGCTGCCCGGGGCCAGCACCTATTGGGATGATCGGCCTGAACCAGCCGATGCGTCGCATTTCAAGAGGCAATACTGATGAGCGCGATACTTGGCATCAGCGCTTTTTACCACGATTCCGCCGCGGCCCTGATCCGGGATGGAAAAATCATCGCCGCGGCCCAGGAAGAACGCTTCACCCGGAAAAAGCACGACTTCGACTTCCCATACAACGCGGTCAAGTACTGCCTGGAGGAAGCGGGTATCAGCGGCTGCGGCCTGGACGGGGTGGCTTTTTACGACAAGCCCATCACCAAGTTCTCACGCATCCTGGAGACCTACTTCAGCGTCGCGCCCAGGGGGCTGCAATCCTTTGTCATGGCCGTGCCTTTGTGGTTGCGGCAAAAGCTCTGGATCCCCATGCAGATCGAGGCCTCTCTGAAACGCCTGGGCTGCGAATGCCAGCAGGTCTATTTTCCTGAACACCACGAATCCCACGCGGCCAGCGCATTTTTTCCGTCGCCTTTCGAGGAGGCAGCGGTCCTCACCCTGGACGGGGTGGGCGAGTGGGCCACCAGCACCATTGGCAAAGGGTCGGGCAATTCCCTGGAGATTCTCAAAGAGCTGCGCTTTCCCCACTCCCTGGGCTTGCTCTACTCGGCCTTCACCTACTACACCGGCTTCAAGGTCAATTCCGGAGAATACAAGCTCATGGGGCTGGCGCCCTACGGCGAACCGATCTACCGGGATTTGATCCTGGACCATCTTTTGGACCTCAAGGAGGACGGCTCTTTTCGGCTGAACCTGGATTATTTCGGTTATCTCGACGGCCTGACCATGACCAACAAGCGTTTTGACACGCTTTTTGACGGTCCGCCGCGCAGCCCGGAGACCGAGATCACCAAACGGGAAATGGACATCGCCAGCTCCATCCAGGTGGTTACCGAAGAGATCGTGTTGCGCATGGCCCGCTTTGCTCGCGACATCACAGGCTGCAAATACGCCTGCATGGCCGGCGGCGTGGCCCTGAACTGCGTTGCCAACGGCAGGTTGCTGCGCGAGGGCATTTTCGAGGATATCTGGATCCAGCCGGCGGCTGGTGATGCCGGAGGCGCCCTGGGCGCGGCCCTGGCCGTCTGGCATTTGGCCAAAAAGGGTGAACGGAAGAGCCCGCAAGGCAGGGACGCGATGCAGGGTTCGTATTTCGGGCCATCGTTTTCCGATCAGGCCATCGAGAAATTCTTGCGGGACAATGCCTATCCAGCGGAATACATCCAGGATCCTGCCCAGAGGGCCAGGCGCATCGCGGAACTTATCGCCGACGAAAACGTGGTGGGCCTGCTCCAGGGGCGGATGGAATTCGGGCCCCGGGCCCTGGGCAACCGATCCATCATCGGCGATGCCCGATCCCCCAAGATGCAGTCCATCATGAACCTGAAGATCAAGTACCGGGAATCCTTCCGGCCCTTTGCGCCGTCCTGCCTGGAGGAACGAGTAAGCGATTTTTTCGAGCTGGACCGGCCTTCCCCGTACATGCTCCTGGTGGCTCAGGTCCAGAAACATCGTCAAATCCAGGCTGAAAGGCAGACAACGCTCAATCTGCATGACCAGATCAACCAGGCCCGATCTGACGTGCCGGCCATTACCCACGTGGACCACTCGGCCCGGATTCAAACCGTCAATCGGGAAACCAATCCGGCCTACTACGACATCATCAAGGCCTTTGAGGATTTAACCGGATACGGAATCATCATCAACACGTCCTTCAATGTTCGCGGGGAGCCCATTGTCTGCACTCCCGAGGATGCATACCGGTGCTTCATGCGCACGGAAATGGATTATCTTGTGTTGGAATCGTATCTCTTGTACAAGAAGGATCAGCCGGCTTGGATTGAAACCGGCGATTGGCGCAATGATTATGTGCTGGATTAATCTGACACGTCAATTTTCAGTTCACTGTTAACACGAAGGCATCAACAAAAGGACGAGTAATGATTTTTTTCAAGCACCTGTTCAACCTGTTAAAAGAATTTTTTGGATTTTCCATGCAGCATAAAAAATGGTGGATGATTCCAATAATACTTGTTTTTTTGGTCATGGCCCTCTTGATAGTTGTCGGGCAGTCTACGGCCCCCTTCATCTATACGTTGTTTTAATCTGTTTCCATCATTGAAATGTAATTACATGCATTTTCAAAAACAAAAATTGCTCTATCTCATAGATAGTGCATTCATTCTCTCGTTGGTGTTCATTGCCGTATTTTGGGTGCTGGAAACGATCACTTTGCATGTGTTTTCATTCGAAATCATCTTAACTTTTCGTTTGCGGTACTTCGCGATTCCATTGCTGCTTTTGACAGCACGGGCAATCCTGCGCAAGGATTCAGGCTTCACAGGCCTGTCCCGTTGCTCACCGCTGGAATTCCCCGTGATTCGTGGAGCTGTCCTCATCATGGCCTCGATCATTTTGTTTGTCGGCTTGCTCGAAAAGGCTTTGGCCTACACTAGATACGACGTGGAGATGCCGCCGATCATTTTCGAATTGACGGATGCCAAGGGGCTTACCGAACAAAACCAGGGCTATGCCGACCCGGAACTCATTTTCGCCTTTCGCAAGGGTGAAATCTATCACGGGGTCAAGATCAACAGTTTGGGGTACAGGGAACGAGAGGTTGAGCCGCAGAAACAACCCGGAACCATGCGCGTGATCTGCATGGGCGATTCGGTTACCGCACAGGGTGATCCGGGTTACTGCGGTATTCTGCATGCACTATTGAATGCCGACCCCCCTACGCCTCAGGCCTGGGAAGCCTTCAACATGGCTGTTTATGGCTATTCAAGCGTCCAGGGGTTGAGAGTTTTTCAGCTTCAGACGAAAAATCTCGAGCCGGACATCGTTACGCTGTATTACGGCTGGAATGATCACTGGCCGGCCATGCGCAAGGACAGGGACCGCATGGCCCGCAGAACCAGTAACCTGTATGGTTATATTTATGAAATATTCCGGGACAAACTTACGTTCATGTTGCTGCATAACCTGATCATTCACGGTGATGCCGGATCAAACCCGCGTGATGAACCCTGTTTCAGAGTGCCGCCTGAGGAGTACATGGACACACTGAGGCGGTTTGTCGCTGAAATCCGTGATGTCGGAGCAACGCCGTTGCTGATCACGGCGCCGAGGAGGAATGCCTTACCGTCATTGAAAAAATTTGGCAAACTCGATATTGATTATAACCGGGTGCATGACGAATACGCCGAGTATACCAGACAGGTGGCTCGAGAGTTGAAAGTGGATCTTCTCGATTTGCACCAAGAATTTTTCGCCTCGGAATACGATGCCTATTTTTCCAATGACGGCATCCATTTTCAGCAGGAGGGACTGGAAAGAATTGCTGGAGCCTTGAACCAAGAAATTCAAAGGATCATGTCTGCAAAGCTGAATGAGATGGACCAATAACCCCTGTTTTTGTTGAATTGGCATGTTCTTTCGCCGGGCATAGGGACAACCTCCTGATGCTCCAATATCGAGTTTAGTTGCAACTCCTCTCCTGCGGTCCGGCTTGTTGGCCTCGCAACTCCTTCGCCTCTCAACACCTACTTTGGAATGCGACCTCAGTTATAATGAAATCATTAGCGTGCGCCAAAGGAAGTGCCGGGCTGGCTCAGCCAGACAGGCGATACTCAAAAATTGCTACATGCCAAACCATTTCATGCCATGCAATGAACATGTGCTGAGTAGTTACTCCATTGCTTTATTTGTTCTGTTCATCCTATCAAGAAACTTTTTTTGTATTGGTTGCGGGCATGGCCTGCGTTAGGCAAATACAGTAGTAGACTCATCTCAATGATATGCGAAATTTTATGAAAAAGTATTTTCTTGTTTGCACTGCATATCTTTTTGTATTGATTTTTAATGTTTGCTTGACGGTCTATTTTTTTTCTAAACCACCACTCTATGTGCTTCATCTTGGCCAGACAAGCTTCTTTGAAGTTTGGCCGTCCCTTTCAATCAAAAATTCACGTTGGCTAATTTTTTTCGGTATGATCGTTATTTCCTTCATTCCCCTTCTTCTCTCCTCCATCAGCAAAAAGGAGAAGTGTTCTTCGAATAATTCTTCTTTCAGGTGGCTCTTTGATTCCTTGCTGCCACTTAGCCTCCTGCCTTTGGCCTGCGTTCCTTTACTTGTCGCGGACAAATTGACCGCCTTTTGGAACACGAATGCTCCAATTTTTTTTCTGCTGATTATTATTTCCATCGTCTTGACCAGATTTTTATCTCCGTTGTTGGACCATCAGGATAAACAATCTCGCGGAACCATTGTCTGGGCAGTGTTGATCCTCTTATTTTCCCTAACAGTGTATGCAACTTCTGGGTTTATTTTTTCATCAACCGTCGGAGAACATGTCGGCGATGAGGGGCATTATCTTATTCAGGCACGCAGTCTGTACGAAGATGGTGACCTGGATCTCAAGAACAACATTCTAGATTCATTGGATGATCAAGAAGACCCTGCGGCTGTTTGCCTGTTTAATTACCATATTGCCCCAAATTCCAGGGACGGTGCATGGTATAGTTGGCATCCGTATGGACTTTCCGTTTTGCTTGCTCCGACAACTCTCTGGGGATTAACCGGGCGTCACATTGCACTTGGGTTTATCTCAGGGCTTGGCCTCGCGGGCTTGTTCCTTCTTTGCCGTAGGATGGGTTCCGGAACGCTGGCATCGTTGCTTGCGGTCTTGTCCCTGGGGACGAGTGTCTATTGGGGACTTTATTCGATGCGCGCTTTGCCTGAAGTTCTCGGCGGAACACTGGCCATTTGGACGTTCTGGGCCATTGCAACGCAGCAGCAACGGCCCTGGCTGACGCTTTTGGTCGCCGCGGCATGCTGCGTGTTCATGCCCTTTGCGCAAACCCGATTTGTCCCCGTAAGTCTCATGGGCATTGGCCTGTACGGCCTTTTCGGGTTGCTTGGGCATGAGCCACTGAAGACCAAGCTGTTTCGACTGTCGGCCTTTACTCTCCTGTGCATTGCCGGCTATGGCCTGTACTTGGCAATCCAGACGTCAATGTTTTCCGGTGGCGGCTCATACCCGATCAGGGAGACGCTGTTCTCATACCCCATTGGGGCCTGGGCAGTGCTTGCCAGCGACCGGGGACTTGTTTCCATTTTTCCAGTTTTCTTGTGGTTGGCTGGAGCAATGGTGGTCTGGTTCATAACAGACAAGGCTAACCGTTTGTTCTGCCTCGGCATTGCCGCCACATTCCTGGCCTGCTTGCTCACCTCCAACACCTACCCAGGCTACACCGGCGGTTCCAGCCTGCCGGGGCGTTATCTCGTGGTGGTCGTTCCCCTGCTTTTCGTAGCCGCCGCGGTGATGCTCGAACGGGCGGAGGGCATTGGCCGGGCAATCTTCTTTGGCCTCAGTCTGTTCTCCACGCTGCTGTTGGTCTCAACCCTTTTCCACCTGGAAAATGTCGGGAGGGCATTTATTCTTCCAATCCATCGGCTCTCGTCTTTTCCATTATTCCAGGGATTGTACTTTCCGCATGCCGCCATAACGCAACAATTATCTCAAGAGGCCCTGTGGACAAGTGTATATGTGGTTCTTGGGTTTTTCGGGCTTTGGGCGATTCTTTTTTTTCGATTCAAACGGCAAGTTATTTCCGTCATTATGCTTTTGATCATTCTGGCGGCAGGCGTGCATGCCGCGCAACTTCGTGGCTATATTACGCCCAATGTTTTCACATACTTTCACGCATTGCCCATAGACGAGGCCAAGTACCTTGAACTTAATGATCCCCTTGCCAAACGCCATCCCTGGACAATCCCCCTTGATGTTGAGAAATTTCATGCTTTCACAGGAGATATCGTCGGCGACGTCGCACAGGGCGATCTCCTTTTTCGACAGGCCCAAGAAGGTCGACATGATGCCGGCATGATGGCTTTCGGGCGACACCGTTATGTTTTTCCAGGTTCGTTTGCTGTCACCTTCGATCTTGTTTTGCAAAGCGAGAAGGATGCCTTCATCGCCTCGCTGGACATTGCCATGGATGAGGGGAGGCACATCCTAGCGAGTTTGGATACGGCTGCAAAACAAGGCTCGGGCCGGGTTTCACTAGAATTTGAATCCGAGGGGTTCTGGGTTGTGGAACCGCGGGTTTACTACCATGGAATTGGGAGCATTGACCTGCATGGGGTAGTGATTCAGGAAAATTTCGTTGATCACGAATCTCCACCGAAGATGGCATTTTACCGGGTTCCTCAGGAAGCGATGCTCCATGTCTTTCCATTCTATTTGAGTCAAATCCAGATGAAAAACAAGTAGGTCGCTTCGAAAAGAGGGGGGACAACAATGACGACGAAGTCAAACCAGACAGGAAAATGAATATGCCCAATTCGCAGGATAGATGCTACCCAGCCGATACAACGGCAGAATGTGAGCTGTCCATTGTGATGCCCTGCCTGAATGAAGCTGAAACCCTGGGCAGTTGCATCAAAAAGGCTCGACGTTTTCTTCAGAAGCATGGAGTGGACGGCGAAGTGCTCATTGCCGATAATGGGAGTAGTGATGGATCACAGGCAGTTGCCCGCTCACATGGCGCCGAGGTGGTGGATGTTCCTGATCGAGGCTATGGAAGCGCCTTGAGGGGAGGGATCAATGCCGCACGCGGGAAATACATCATAATGGGCGATGCCGACGACAGCTATGACTTTACAGCATTGCTGCCGTTTCTGGAAAAAATGCGTGAAGGCCACGAATTGGTCATGGGCAACCGTTTCCGCGGAGGGATCAAGCCTAGCGCCATGCCCCCTCTGCATCGCTATCTCGGCAATCCCGTATTGACAGGAATCGGCCGCTTGTTTTTCAAAAGCAAGGTGGGCGACTTCCACTGTGGCTTAAGGGGATTCCACAAAGAAGCCATCGAACGCTTGCACCTTCAAACCACGGGCATGGAGTTCGCGAGTGAAATGGTGGTCAAAGCGACCCTGCATGGGTTGCGCATAACCGAAGTTCCCACCACACTGTCGCCGGATGGCAGATCACGGCCTCCGCATCTGCGAAGCTGGCGTGATGGTTGGCGGCATTTACGATTTCTTCTGATCTACAGCCCTCGATGGCTTTTTTTGTATCCTGGGCTAATCTTTTGTTTCTTCGGTGTTTTCGGGATGATCGGTCTATCCTTGGGGCCCGTGACTATCGGCAGGGTCGGTCTGGATATCCACTCGTTGCTTTATGCTTCACTGCTCGTCATACTGGGCCTGCAAACATTATCGTTTGCAATTTTCTCTAAAGTATATGCCATAGCAATAGGCCTCCTGCCACGGGATCAACGCATTGATTCATTTCTTGAGTATTTTACTCTCGAAAGAGGATTGATCGCGGGATGCATATGCATTCTCGCCGGAATAATCGGAACCATTTTTGCTTTCGGCATTTGGGAAAAAGCCTCATTCGGTGAATTAAATCCTCAACAGACAATGCGTCTTGCCATACCATCCATTACCATGGTTGTATTAGGAATTCATTTGCTGTTTTCAAGTTTTTTTGTGAGCATATTGACGATAAAACATAAGATTGATCAATAATAATATATATGTATCATAAGCATATTTTGTCGGTTTGCATACCTTCATACAACACTGAAAGGTACATCCATGATACAATAATTTCTGTACTAAATCAGACATATAGTGATTTTGAACTGATAATCGTTGATGATTGCTCTAATGATAATACTTTTGAAATAGTAAAATCTTTTGATGATCCACGGATAAAAGCATTTAGAAATATTATAAACATAGGAGCTGAAAAGAACTGGAACAAATGTCTTTCCCTTGCACGGGGGGATTATATCAAAATTCTCCCTGGCGATGATACCCTGTATCCTGCTTGTCTTGAAAAACAGGCGGCTATCCTGAATGATCCGCGAAACCACGATATAGTTTTGGTATACTGCTCCCGTGATGTCATTGACGCTTATGGCAAGCATGTCATGCAGGCTCAGTTTCCAGGCAAGGGCAGGATTTCACGTCAGGTATTGGTTCGAAAAAATATTCGCCACGGAATGAACGTTATCGGGGAACCCGGGGCTGTCCTGTTTCGGTCTGCTGTAGCGCAGAAAGCTGGGTGGTTTGATGCTCGATTGCCATACTTGTTGGATCTGACATATTGGACCAAACTGCTTGACCATGGCGATGCATTCGCACTCCGGGAAACGCTCTGCACATTTCGGTTGTCGGGTAACAATTGGAGCTTCGCTCTTGGAAAAAATCGAAGGGACAACTATATATCCTACATCAAAAAATGCATTGCGAACAAGAACTACAAGATTAATTATACAGATGTACGCTTTGGCATATTCAGAGTTTATATAAATGAATTATTGCGCTCTATACTTTATTTGTACCTGACAAGAATTCGAAATACATAGAAAAAATCATTTTCATGACTTTATGCAGCTTTCATATCCACACCATCTACTCTGATGATGGCGCGATGAGACTTTCTGTTTTGCATGAAATGGCAAAACATCACGGCATATCTGCATTATGCATCACAGACCACAACAGCATTGATGGCGCCGTTCGCTTTCAAAAGCAATTTCCGGATTTACAAACCGTTGTCGGGGAAGAGATATTCACAAATCAAGGAGAGATCATCGGGCTGTTCCTGAGACGGTTCATCCCTCCGGGTATGAGCATCGACGATACAATTCAATCAATACGAGACCAGGGAGGGCTGGTTTGTTTGCCTCATCCGTGTGATGCGCAACGTCCTTCGAGCTTGAGGGGAGAGGCACTGGAATATGCAGCCTCAAAAGCGGACATCATTGAGGTTTTCAACAGCCGGTCCTTATTGAATGCAAGCAATCGGGACGCCCTTGCTTTGTGCACGCGAAAGAAATTGATCCCGATTTGGGGAGCGGACGCCCACTACCCGGAGGAAGTCGGCCAAGTTGTTTTCGCGATGGAGCCATTTTCCGATGCTTCCACCTTCCTAGCCGCACTGCGTAGAGCTCGCCCTCTGGTCCAAAGGGCAACGACGATTCCGTTGCGTGTTCGTATCCGACTGAACAGGCTCTGGGGCATCTATGGACCGCTCAGGCTTCCTGAAAAACTGTTCCTGGCCATGGAACGCATTTTGTTCAACACCACAGGAGGCGGCTATGTCAGCCTGGATACCGTGAACGGCATGTGCCGTGAACTGGCCCGCAAAGTCATCAGTACCGGCTTTGCGCCTGATTTGGTAATCGGCATTGCCGGGGGCGGGCTCTATCCCGCATATCAGGTCGCTTGTCATCTTGAGGTGCCCTGCGATTTCATGCGCATCTCTTATCCGCAAGTCCGACTCGGCAACATGGACACCGATGACATGATGGGCGCGATCTTCGTGCGCAATCTGCTCAAGGGCAATGATCCGCAGCTTCATCATTGCCACCAGTTTGACTGCAAGAACAAACAGGTGCTGCTGGTGGATGACGACTGCACCTCGGGGCGAACCTTGCGCATGGCAACGCAACTGTTGCAATCCGATGCAGAAGAAATCAGAACCCTGACCCTCCGTGTGTTGGCAAAATCCGATCCCAGCCCTGATTTTTTCTTTGAGGACCTGACCGGCTCGGTTTTCCGCCATGCCCGGTTCCCATGGATAAAGCATTCTCCTGATTATCCGCTTTTCGCCCGATTCAGAGACCGTTGGCTATGAACAAATCGCTTGTGCCCGTGCTCAAGCTGGCGGTCATCCTGTTCTGTTTCGGGTTGATCTACCATGCCGTTGATCTTGAGGGCACCCTGTCCAATTTGTCGCAGGTCTCGCCTCTTCCGCTTTTGGCCGCATTCGCATGCGTCCTGGTCGAACCGTTGCTCATGGCGCACAGGACCGCCTTGCTGATGCGTCAGAAGGATATGCATATCAATGTTCCCCGTTTGACGAGACTGATTTTCACCAGCAATTTTCTCAGTGTTGCCGTCCCCAGCGGGGTCGGTCCTGACGCGCTCAGACTTCTTTTGCTGAAAAAGGCCGGGTATAGCGGCACACATTCCACCAGTGTCTTGCTTATGGACCGCATGCTCAGCGTCCAGGCCCTGGCTTTGCTCTCCGTGCCGGGGCTCCTGGTCATCTGGAACACCTTTCCGGAACAACACGTCCTGTGGGGGGTGGTCATGGGAATAGGACTGATTTTTTTCTTATCTACCCTGGCCTTGTCCACGATTCCCGGACTATGCTTGGCTTGGGCCATCAAAAAATATCCCAACACGCATCATGTCCGGCAGCATTACCTGAGCAACCTTAAAAAATGGTTGATCAGAGGCATGGAAATCCTGGCCGCGATCCATGCATCATTTCATGCGTTCCATGCAAGTTATTGCCTGCTCGTGAAGATTTTGTTCTGGAACGTGATCAACCAACTGCTGCGCGTCGTCCAGATTCTGCTTCTGTTTATCGCTGTAGGCCATCCTGTCTCTCCAGGCGCTGGGCTGGCTTTCGTGCCGATCATCATTATGGTGGCCTTGCTGCCGATCACCTATTTCGGTCTTGGCTTGAAGGAGGGCGCGTTTCTCTATTTTTTTGTCCAGGTCGGGATTCCCGCGTCCATTTGCCTTTCCGTTTCGTTGCTGACCTATCTCTTGATTTTTGCGGCAATGATTCCCGGAGCATTTTTTTTTCTGCGAACCAATACATTTTCTGACAAAGTCCATGAAGATAAGACTTGATCCCGCTTGTAGATGCCCGTGATCGAAGCTGTTGCAGTTTTTACGACGACATTTTTTTGAGGAGTCGCAATGTCTTTTCCATGTTGGCGATGGCTGTTGAGCCTTGTAGTTGTCACCCTTTTTCTGAAGCTTGGTTGTTCACAAGAAAATGGAGGTAATGTTCCTGATCCTCAGGATCCCGTCTCCTTGCAGGCCATGGAAATCCGGCAATTGACCGGTGCGCCGACTCGCATCGTCTGGCTCCAGGATACGCCTGATCGAGGCACGGATTATCTGGCTTGGCAAAAAAGATTGCGCATGATGGGCCTGGATACCGAGGACGGATTGGGCGCAAGAGTCTTGCTGGAGGCGCCGCGAAACATGGTCAAGCCCATGTTCACGGCCAGCGGCGATTGGATCATTTTTTCCGATCGCCATGAGGAGAGGATCCATGCCTTGCAATGGGGCCGTGATGCGGTTGTCGATCTCGGCCCCGGCTTTGGTTTGACCACCTGGGTCGATCCGGAAACCGGGACGGAGTGGCTTTATCTGGCCAGGGAACGAGTGCCTGGCGACGCCATCCTGCCCGCTTACCTCTCAATGTACAGGTACCCGCTCTTTTCCGGGGCGGACTTGCATCATCCTCACGCATACTCCGAACAGACCGAAGAACTTTTGGAACTTGTCTGGGACAGGACTCCGGTCAGCGAAGACAGCTTCCAGATTTCCAATGACGGGAGGTATGCAAGTGCGGCCTTTCCCTGGCCGGAGGTGGGCGTACTTGACTTGGAAACACGTCGTTGGACACGTTTGGGCCAGGGCTGCTGGGTGGCCATGTCACCCGATGATTCTTACCACTTTTGGGTTTTTGATGGCCCACACCGGAACGTGACCATTTTCCGCGCGGATCACGACGAGCAATGGGCAGTTAATGTCAACAACGCGCCTGGCATGGATGGATACGAGGTGTATCACCCCCGCTGGTCGAATCATCCGCAAATCTTTGCCATCACAGGGCCCTACAAGGTTGGCGAAGGTTCCTACAGGCTCCCTGGCGGGGGCGCCGAGGTGAAAGTTCATCTTGGGCGTTTCAACGCCGCACGGACGCAAGTAGAAGCCTGGGGAGAGGTATCGGATGACTCCCGGGCGGATTTTTATCCGGATGTCTGGGTCCGGCCTGACCCGGAGGACCCCGTTACGTCCGGAAGCGATCTAGCAAGGAGTGAAGACGGGAGCGACGATGGCCGCCTACAGGGCAACATCGGCTGGCCGTCTGACCGCAACCGCTTGGCTTACGTATGGGAACATGCCGCGGGATTGCACGATATTGCTGATGTGGTTGACGGTTCGCAAGTGTTTTTCAGGCCTGAACCTCGACTTCTGGCACGTTATGACAGACACCACGCCATGCGCCTGCATGGCGGTTTTTTTATCGATGATTCAGCTGGAAAGCATTTACAACGCTTCGCTCCTTTAGATGCTATGGCAATTGAATTTTCAGCTACCCAGGCCCCGTCACAACCTCTCATGAAAAATTCCTGGGTTTTTGCCGTTCTGAAGGGAGACAAGCCCCTCCTGGTAATCTTTTCCAGTCAGGGACAGTGGCGATTGCAAGGCTCAGACACGAATATCGCCCTGATGCCAGTTAATCCGGGACAGCCAATCCATATCGCAGTATCATACGCATCTGGAAGACTGGAAATCTTCGTTGATGGTGAGCCCGCTGCTGCTATAGATATGGTCATTGATCTAACACTTTGGACTGAGGCTTCATTTTTCTTTGGTGGCGATGATATGGGAGGGCATGATTGGCAGGGTAGCCTTGAAAAAATTGCAGTGTATGTCCGGGCATTGAGCCAAGAAGAAGTTGCAGCGAATTATGCCTTGGTCTCGGCAGAGATGGCCCAGCGGCAGCAGCCAGAAACGTTTTTGATCAAGGCCAAGGTGACCCAGACTTCGTCCGTGCCGGTTCCAGAAGATATTGCTCCCTATCGGCGGGGTCTCGTGGTGAATGAGTATGAGGTGCTTGATGTTATCGAGGGGGAATTAGACGCGGAACGTTTGCTGATTGCGCATTGGGCCATTCTGGACGGAAAACTTCTGGAAGCAGCTCACCGCATGCCGGACTCAAAGCATGTTCTGCTAGTGGAGCGCTTTGATGACCGCAAGGAATTGGCTGGTGAGCGAGTGGCTCAAGACACGGACGACATCCTGCTGGAGATGTATTTTGACACGCAATATCCTTAACTGTACAGTCCATAGTTCTCTCAACCTATTGATATTTTTATGTTCACAGCTTCAATTCCGTCATTCCGGCGAAAGCCGGAATCCAGTTTCTTTTCGGTGGGTTAGACCTTCTGGATGCCGTATCGAGTCCGGCATGACGCGAGAACTTTGGACTCTCGAGATCCTTAACCATAACAATAATGACATATGCTCTTTGTGCCCGGCAACTACGCAGCATAGTCACTACTCAGCATAGTCAGTTCTCGGCCGGGTTGTCACGTTTTGGCCCTGTCGGTCTCTTTCGCGGGCCTCGTAACATCAATGGTCGAGGGATACGTTAATCTTCTGGCGTGGTGCGATGATCAAAAAGGTGCCGTGCTTCAGGGAGCGATGGGAACGATCCGCCAACCGTCACTGTGCGTAAACTCCCTGGACGTAAAGACCCAGACGACCAGCTTTTTGTCTTGCCAGTAGTCGGGATTGCGCTGGCTCCGGCGGAAGAGGTTGATCCGTGCGGGCGTGGCGCCGGAGCCGCGCACCGCGATCAGGTCCACGGGCAGGCCAAGCTCAAGAGCAAGCTGGTCTGCCAGGCCGGCTCCGCGGGCATGCATGTCCCCGCCGGCGTGGAAGACCAGGTTGTGGCTGTCCCCGAGCAGGATGATCGGGCTGTCCTGTTCCGGCTCCACAGGTTCCAAACCGGCTGCTGTTTTTTGTCCCACCCGTCGCAAGGCCACGCTCTCCCGCTTCAGGTCCGGATCGTCCAGGGATCTCCAGAGGTCGCCGCTGATCTGCGCGTCCTGCCATTGATGGTCGAATGATCGGGTCTTTGCCTCGGCGTGCCAGGACATTTCCTGAATCATTCCAGCAATTTTTTGCGCGGCCAGCACACACGCCAGGCCGGACCAGTGGGTGTCCTGTCGGCAGTAAAGCGGTCCTTGTTCGGCAAATCGTTCCTGGAGAAATGTATCGGTCAAATCCAGCACCTGCACGCCGTTTTCCCGCAGCAACGCATAGAATTCCTGGTGCGACGGGTCCAGCCTTGGTAGTGGGTCGCCCAGTGTAAGGCCAGTCATGAGCTTGTCCGGATAGATCATGGCCTTGGGCGGTACGGGTACAAGGAGCAGGTCCACGTCAATATCCCTGAGCTGAGCGTGGAAATCCAAAATGGCCGGAAGAGGATCGGCAAAATCCGGATTGGAGGCTCGACTGACCTTGGCGGCATCAACGCCCCAGAACCGGCCTGCGGCAACGTGGGCCAATTCCTGGTCGAAAAAAAGCCAGCCGTCCGTGCCGCGCACGGCCATGGCCTCCTGCTCATGGGCTTCCTCCGCCAGGCGCCTGGCCTCGGACTGCAACTGCCGAGCCGCTGCGTCCACATCAGCCCATGACAATGACGTGATGCAACAGGTCAGCGCAAGGGCGACAACCGATCCCATAAAAAGGCACAGCCAAGACGTGGCCTTTCGGCATGTCGATCCTGTTGAAAAGCCTGACCTTTGATGCCCGTGTTCTGACTTCTGACTTCTGACTTCCGTGTTCACTGAACCACCTCCCCCCATGCAGGTTCCACCAGCTGCAGGGTAAAATCATCAAGTTCACTCCGGTTGATACCGTCCAGCCTGTCCGCTACATCGTTCCAGGAGCGCAGATGCAGGGTTATTTCGTCTCCGGGCCGTAGCCGGGCCTCGGGCGTCCAAACGTTGTCACGCATGCTCCACACATAAACTACAGCCTGGGGTTCATCAAGAAGAAGACCTTGCTCCTCCAGGCCCACCAAGTGCAAGGCCATGATGTGGTCAGCATAGGGCACGCTGCCTGACCGGGGCACCCGGGAGGCCGAGGCCACCACGCCTTGGACAATACGTTCCTCGCCCGGGGCAGGAACAAAAAACCGCTCCGGCAAGGGCTCGCCAAGGGTCAAATCCACGAATTTCCAATCGCCTACGGCCAGTTCCCGAACTGCAAACTGGTAGACAACGACCTGTTTGCCCGCCAACCTGTCCCGGCCCCCGGCCAGTTCCCGGCCCAGGATTTCTCGGGTGGCATACGCGCCGCTGTCATTGCGGGTGATCCTGTCCACTGGCCTGCCAAGTTCGAGGGCCAGCTGTTCGACAAAACCCGCGGATTCTCCCCACCCCATGGCCTCCAGGGAATAGATGTTGCTGAAGCTGTCCCCCAGGACCAGCACCTCAGCAGCCGGGTCTGGTCGCCACAAGCCCTGGTCCGCATCCAGAACCTGGCGCAGGACGACTGTTTCCTCGGCATATGGGCCTTGCTCCAAAGGCAGTTGGAGCATGGCCGCAATGTCCCCGAAGTTTGTCACGACGATCTCGGCTGTGTTGTACTGCAAAGGGGCGGATCGGGGCAGCAGGTCCTTTTCTGTCAGATATTCAGCCAGCATCCCGGCGCACAGTGTCATCGCCTCTGGTCGCCAGTGGGTGTCCGCAGCCAGGTACTGGGATCGCCCGGTCCGCATCTTTGTCTCCATCAGGGAGTCGGCGACGTCGAACACGGCGATGCCCTGTTCCTCCAGGTCGCGCACGAATTGTTTGTAGGAACTGTTTTGCAACAGATCGGCAGGGTCCATGCTACCGGCGAACATTTCCGGGTGGATCATCGGCTTGATGGGTGTTGGCATGACCACCAGCGTGACACCCCTCCGGACCAGGGCGCGATGAAAATCCGCCAAGGCCTTGCGCGGGTCGGGCTGGGGCGCGGGTTGCCATTCATCGCCTGAAGCGGCCCGGCGGGCCAGGACTTTATTGTCAAGAAAGCCAGGCCCGGTCAGATAGTCGATGCCCGGACGGTAAAAAAGCCATCCCTTCCGACCGACATAAGCCTGTTCGTTGCCCACCCCCAGACGGTCCAGCATGGCCTGCACCATGGGCCGTACCGCCCTGCCCAGCAGGGAATCATCCTCCAATTGATCCTCGAACAGGGCAATTTCACGTAACAAGACCCGGTTCGCCGCAAAGATCCGGAAAAAAAATGACCCTTCCGCAGTGCGCAGTTCGGTCCAGGCAGCGGGCAGTGCGCGGAAAATGTTCAGGGCCTGCGGCATCCAGATGACCCGTTCCCCCTGTGCATATTCCCGGGTCTCCTGAGCGCATTGGGTCAAGGGGACCACGGCGATCCCAAACAGGAAGATCGCTGCCAGCAGCATGGCCGAAGACCTGGAGATCCAGGTAACGCCCACTTGTTCGCGGGCCATTTTTTCGCGTGCGCTTTGTAGATCCATGGAATCAACAGTTAAAAAATAAAATAGATAAACGGGTTAAAGGCCTGAGTCGCCAGAACTGCCACGGCCAGGACCAAGAGCAGGAGAATGATCATGCATTTTGTCAGGGTGATTCTGCGAGTCCAGTCCCAGGTCTGGGGACAGGCCCAGGTGACCGCCGCGGCCAGCAGAAAGGTTCCCAGATAATAGGGCTGATAAATCAGGCCATCCAGCAGTCCGGCTCCGGCCAGGGTCTGGCCCAGGCCGAGCATGGTCCCCACGTAGGTAAGGGCGCTGGGAAGATCCTCGGCCCGGAAAAAGACCCAGGTGAACAGGACAAGAACAAAGGTGAGAGCCACCTGTACTGGAACCGGCAACCGATGGTAGGGGCTGGTTTTGCCGCGGATACGCTCCAGGCCGAGCAGCAGGCCGTGCAGGCCGCCCCAGATGATGAAGGTCCAGGCCGCGCCGTGCCAAAGGCCGCCCAGGAGCATGACCAGGGCCAGGTTGATGGCCGTGCGCCCGGGGCCTTTGCGGTTGCCGCCCAGGGGGATGTATAGATAGTCCCGCAGCCAGGTGGACAGGGAAATGTGCCAGCGCCGCCAGAAATCCGTCATGGACCGGGCCAGATACGGCGAATCAAAGTTCTTGGGAAAAACAAAGCCCAGCATCAACCCCAGACCGATGGCCATGTCCGAATATGCGCTGAAGTCGAAATAGATCTGGAACGCGTAGGCCGCGGCCCCATGCCAGGCCTGGAGGGTCGTGATGGAACCCGCGTCAAAGACCATGTCCGCGACCTTGCCGCAAGGATTGGCCAGCAAAATCTTTTTGGTCAGCCCCAGACTGACGAAAGCTACTCCCCGGGAGAACTTCTCCAGGGTGTGGGACCGTTGCAGGAGCTGACTGGAAACCTCCCGGAAGCGGATGATCGGCCCGGCCACCAACTGCGGGAACATGGACACGTAGCAGGCGAAATCGATAAAGTTGCGCAGGGCCTTGGCCTGGCCGCGGTACACGTCAATGGAATAACTCATGGACTGGAAGGTGTAGAAGCTGATGCCCAGCGGCAAGGTGATCCGCAGCGCCGTATCCAGCCGTAATCCTTCCAGCCCGAGCCAGGTCAGCAGGAGGTCGTAGTTTTCCACCGCGAAATTGAAGTATTTGAAAAATCCCAGCAGGGCGAGATTGGTCGTGATGGACACAGCCAGGGCGGCTTTCTGACGACGGGTGCGGTCGCCGCCGGGCTTGAGCTCGCGCATGGGCCGGTTGTCGGAAAACAGGCCACGCTGGGCAATGATCAGGCCACAGAAATAATCCACCACCGTGGATGTCAGCAAGATCAGGACGAACAGGGGGTTGGACCAGCCGTAGAACCCATAGCTGAGAGCGGTCAGCCCGAGATGTTTCGCGCGCCTAGGCAACAGGTAGTAAACTGCCAGGGCCAGGGGCAGGAAATAGAACAGAAAGATATGGGAGCTAAAGACCATAAGGGGACGGGAATGCAGTGAGCAAAGAGAACAGTTATTCTGGCATCAACTTTCCACATCGTAAAACAGTGGCAAAAGCACGTCGCTGACATCCATGCCCAGCCACTCTCCCTCAAGCTCGGGACGGTCCTCCATGCGCTGGAGGCGCATGGTAAAAGCCTGTCCCTCACTGCGGGAGGCGCCGGGCAGGATCTGTTCATCCATTATGACCCAGTGGGCCGCGAGAATGGAATTCCCCGGGGAGATTTCGGGCATCTCGCCCTGCAGGACATTTTCAATCACGTAGATATTGGTCGCCAGCGCCCTGCGGTACGGCGCGATACGCTCGACAGATGGCAGAGGTGTAGATTCGGTAAGCCTGGCCTGCACTACCACTTCGGGTGCTTTTTGCCTATGAGCCAGTTTGGACTGAAGCGAAGTATAGTTGCGCAGCGCCTCGGCAGCGCCAACCTCACGCGAGTAGATGGCCACAGATTCGAGACCTCCTTGCCAGGGCATTCTGGTTGACGGTGTGTTGCCGAAAAAGACACCATTGTCCTGCGTTTTGCGGAGGTTCGTCGTTACCTGTGTCTTTTCGGCCGAAACGCCGTTGAGATAGGCGGAAACGGCGTCCTTGCCGAAACTGACAAGAACATGCAGAGCCTGCCCGGGCTGCATTTGTCCCAATGCAAAAGCCTTCCCTTCCCTGTCGTCCTGTGCATCAGGTCCGTGAAGGTGCAGGACCAGGTCGGAACCGTCCTGAACCAAGCTGATGAGGTGATCCGTCTGTGCGTTGACCAGGGCGGCAATAATCCCGAACTGATTAAGCTGAGAGGTATCCGGAGTGATCAAGGCTTCCAGCGACCAGCTTGACGCTTTGGCCAAGTCGGTTAGGACGTCTTGGGCGACGGTCTGCTCCAATGCAAAATAGCCGCCCTGGGGGATCATTTCCAGGAAGCGACCGTACCGGGCCAAGCCTTTGGCTTCAAGAGTGAAAAAGCGGGATTTGCCGCTCTTATCGGAGACAACCTCGTTTTGGGCTCCGCGGTTGTCCCATAAAAAAAGCAGGCCCTGCTGATTTTCGGGCCATGAGCTCCTCCGACCACGAGCCGAATCATTGCTTGCCTGCAGCGTTTTCTGTTGTGATGAAGTTGATGCCTCGGCAAGGTCCGGTGCGATCCAGACATCAGGATAAAAATCAGCGTGATCATTATGGGTGATGCGCAGCCAATCCTCAACCTCTGTTATATCTGCATTGAACCGGCCAAGATAGATTTCCACATCCTGGCCTCCACCACGAATTCCCTCACGGAAGGGTCCGGTCACGGCAAAGAATTGACGATGGTTGGACCAGCGGGGGTGGAAAACCCTGTGTCCGTCAATGCCTGGAGCGCCGTTGACGGCCACGGAACGACGTTCATGTGTTTGCGGTTCGAAGATTGACGCCTTGCGGTGCGAACCTTCAAAAATCCACAGGAGGTAGGAATTGTCTGGAGCCAGGTTGGTCCAGCAGCCTTCTCCGTATTTTTCCCATTGACCCGTGGACAGGTCGGCAATGCCCATGCCATGCGGTGTGTTTACTGATGCATGAGTACCATCGGCTGATAAGAGAAAATTATTTTCATTCACATACGTGCTGTCCCAGACAGTTTCAGCATGTTCGGGATCATCCAAGGAAAAGCGCACGACAAGGCCATGTTCACGCTCTTTTTGGCCTTGATTGCGTCCGGCATAAACCCATTCCCGATCGCTGGATCGGTCCATCCATGTGGTCAAAGTTCGGCCCTGGCCAATCTCTCGCAGATTTGAACCATCCCAGTTGACGATGAAAATTTTTCCGGTATTGCGGTCAGAAAAAAGTACTTGATCGCCTTTTGGGCTGATCACTGGTTTGGCGTAATGACCGATGTCCGGCAGAATGGGACGTTCGCCTTGTCCATCCTGGGAATCAAAACCCATCAGGCGCAGGTGGTCGCCTTGGCCGTAGAAATCTTCGCCATCGCCCATGTCCTGAACCCAGACAATCCGGGTATGCGCTCCTGTAAAACCTTTTACGTCCGGCAGTCCAGCCTCAACGGCATTGTCCGGTGGTGGAGCATGTTCTTCTGCACAGGCTGTCAAGAGCACTCCGACAATGAGCATGCCCATGATAAAAAGTGAAAAAGAAAAACAACGCCCAGTGAGCAGAAAAGTTTTTAGAAGCATAGATCCGCCAATATAAATTTTAAGTAACTACTCAGCATAGTCAGTTCGCGGCCGGGTTATCGCGTTTTGGCCCTGCCGGAACTCCTTCGCGGGCCTCGTACCATCAAGGGGTTGCGCTGTACAAACATGAGCTTGCTTTTTCATGTTGGGCAACCCCTTGATGAACGATGCCTCGCTCAGTCAGACAGCCGGCAGAGCCAAAACGCGACAACCCGGCCTTTTGGTAAAGCCAACGCAAATTGTGCTGAGCAGTTACAATTTTAAATGTCAAGGGCGTACAGTAGTACTGTACGCCCTTCAATTCCTTCATCAAGGTAACTCAAAATCAGGGTGCATCATTCTCTACGTGCCATTCTGACTGTCCGTGGAACGGCGTATATGCCAAACAAAGCCATGAGGATAAGCAGCCATTCTCCGCCAGTGTTTTTACCACCACTGAGGGAGCATCCTCCGCCTCCGCCTCCGCCTCCGCCTTGATGCTCAAATTCCAAAATAGCATCATAAAAGGTTTTGGCAATTATGTCATAACCCTCGGCCGTAGGATGGAGCCCATCGGACATCAAATAGCCATCGTTCCAGTTGAAGGCCGTGGCAACATCCGCCAAGGGGATAGCTTCTTGTGACGTCAATGATCGAATACTGTCATTGACCCGGACAATTGTGGACTTTTTCCCAATTCGTGAACCGGAAACCGGGGTCAACGTGGCCAAAATGGGTACGGTTTTATTCTCTTTGGCTTGGTTCAACATGTGTCGCAGGTTCTCAAGAATTTCATCCTCGGAGTTTTCTCCGATATCGTTGGTCCCGAACATGAGCAACACATAACCGGGCTTGTACCGGTCCAAATAGGTATTGATCATCCTGACGCCATAGGTGCTGCGCGCTCCTCCCAAGCCTTCGTTGATAACGGTCCTGCCCAACATGGACTGCAGTTTTGCGGGATAACTTTCGGCAGAGTTTACACCATATCCCTGGGTGATGCTGTCACCCAGGCACAGAAAAACGTCTGGATTGTTGTCTCCGAAATCATGCTCTGGGGTCTCAGTAATCGGTTCAAAAGGCAGTTTGCGAAGGTTTGGTTCCTGGGCCAAGCAAATGGTGTTCACGAATAACATCAAGAAAAGCGTGATGTTTAGGATGGATTTCATGATCCAATCTCCAAGAATTTTTCAAAAAGGTATTTACTTGAAAATGTTTGAAATTCTTCACCACGTTCGGTTAATGGCTGGATTGCCGTGTCTTGGCTTTTTCGTCCGGCAACGCCTGTCTGAATGAACCTGGCATCGTTCGTCGAACCATTTCCATAAGCGGATGGCACGCGCGTTTGTTTTCAATTGTAATGGTCAGGACGGTACAAGGCCGGAGAAAAAGTTGTGACGGAGGCAATATACAGCATGCCAGCCATGCTCCGTGGGCACTTTCATGTTTTGCTGAGGAGATTCAATGCGTAAAAAGTATTAATATTTTTATAAGCCGCAATACTGGGATTAATCTTTAAAAAAGTTGTAACTTCTCAGCAGAGCCAGACCAAAGACCTGGATACCCGCCTTTGCCGGTAAGAAGGTTTCCGTCGGAGTTGGCATCGTAAGACAAGCCATTCCCTTGAAGGCGGGAATCCAGCCTCATTTCCCTACCCAAAAAGCATGAGTTGGGTAATTACAATATGTTATGATAGCGATGGAAAATGCTGCAAAACTTACCCATGGTGCGCAAACGGAAACCTATTCCAAAACCCGTGTCGGCTTTCCACACTCGCCGCACACGAAATTTTTGGCCTGTTGTTCGGATTGCGCGGATTCTTCAGGCCCCAGGGGGCCAGCGGTCATCTTTCCGCAAGCAAAACAAAGTCGTTCCACGGTGTTGCTGGATTCGGGGGTGCTCTCCGAACCTCCAAAAATTCCCTTGATCATGGACCAAATGGATCCCATCCTACGTTCCTCCTTGTTTAAAAGGTCGACTTCCTGCTGTGCAGTGCCTGAGCTCGTTTTAAATTCTGGAACGGTCCTTTATCCTAACACGGCGTCTGATTGGGCGTGTTCGCACCTGCATGTGCCGCAAGCAACGCGGCAGGCAGCTGTAGACAGGTCACCCATGCTCAAGCATTCCTCGAAGTGTTGATTGCGCCTGCTCATAATTACTTGAGTTCCTTGCCAAAAGCAAAAAAAGCTCTTTCTAGAATTAAAAACCGGCTGTTTCAGCATCCGGAAACAGAAGGGTTTCAGGATGGAAATGAGGGATAATGAACAAAAAAATCCTAACTACTCAGCACAGTCAGTTCTCGGCCGGATTATCGCGTTTTGGCCCTGCCGGAACTCCTTCGCGAGCCTCGTAACATCAACGGGTTGCGCAACACAAACATGAATGTGCTATTTTCTGTCGGGCAACCCCTTGATGAACGATGCCCAGCTCAGTCAGACAGCCGGCAAGACCAAAACGCGATAACCCGGCCTTTTGGTGAAGCCAACGTAAACGTAAACTGTACTGAGTAGTTACAAAAAATCCTGCTCCATTATTCTTGCCGAAGTTGTCAAAACAGAAAATCATGGTTTTGGCAAGTCCGGAGAGTGACTATCTTTGAAGGAACTGCCCTTTGATGAACGATGCCCAACTCAGTCAGGCAGCCGCCAGAGCCAGAACGCGACAACCCGGCCTTTTGGTGAAGCCAACGCAAATTGTGCTGAGCAGTTCACCATTGATTAATGTCATCATGTTCACGAATGTCACCAATGTTCACACCAATGTTCATGAATTGATGAAAAGCCGTCTTCCTGGTAGCTTCCCTATGCAGTGGTTTTATGATGGATGTGCTGGGGTTGCCCAATGATTGAAGGGATAGGATAAGGCATCAGGGATAATCATGGATGACTGGCAGATGCAACGCAGGGAGGTTCTCGCCAGGGCCAAGCGCGTGTTGATCAAGGTAGGCAGCGCGGTGTTGACATCCACTGCGGGTCTTGACCTTCGGGCCATCACCCGCTTGGCTGATCAAATGGCAGCCCTGCATGACCGGGGGCTGGATATGGTCCTGGTTTCATCCGGCGCCGTAGCTGCCGGCCGAGGGGTTCTTTCCAGGCTGCAATTGGGCGCGCATCTGCCCGAGAAGCAGGCTGCCTCGGCCATTGGCCAGAGTAGGTTGATGCATGCCTATGACGAGGCTTTTGAACGCTTCGGCAAGGTCACGGCGCAAATCCTGCTGACCAAGGACGACCTGCGCAGCCGCACCCGCTTTTTGAATGCCCGGCATACGTTCCAGACACTCTTGTCCTGGCGGGCCATCCCCATTGTCAATGAAAACGATTCCGTGGCCGTGCAGGAACTCAAGTTCGGCGACAATGACAGCCTGGCCAGCCTGCTTTTGAACATGGTTGAAGCTGACCTGTTCATCAATTTGACATCTGCCCAGGGAGTCTTTGACCACAATCCCGACGACAATCCTAAGGCATGTTGTCTGGAGTGCATCCCGGACATTTTGGCTTTTGATCCGGGCAAGATATGCCGGGGCAAGACCGGCGCAGGTTCCGGAGGGATGTACAGCAAGCTGCTGGCAGCCAGGAGGGCGGCTCAATTGGGAGTGCCCACGCTGATCGTTTCCGGCAAGGAAAAGTTCGGTCTGGAAAAGGTTTTTGATGGTGAAATGCTTGGGACCTGGGTGGTGCCTCAGGAAAAAGGCATTTCCCGGCGCAAGTTCTGGCTGGCCTATAATCAGGAGCCGGACGGCGAGATCCGAGTGGATGCCGGAGCGGCCAGGGCCCTGGAAAAAGACGGAAAAAGCCTTTTGCCTGCGGGGATCGTCGCTGTGGACGGCAGCTTCGGTGTGGGCGCCCTGGTGCGGATTCTTGAGCAGGATGGTCAATCCCTGGGTGTCGGGCTGACCAACTACAAGGCTGCCGAATTGAAGCGCATCATGGGCAGAAAAACTTCGGAGATAGCTGACCTACTGGGTCAGTGTCTCTATCCGGAAGTGATCCACCGGGACAACATGCTCCTGGATGTTGCCCTATGAAGATATCATCTTGTTTTTATATGAAATGTGCGCTTAATATTTCCAACATATTGAAAATTTTGACACTTTTTATTTCCATAGCTCTTTGAAATTGTTTGCAAAATATTTTTTTTATTTCTTTTACATTTTTCTTGACAGTTGAGTGTAGTTTCTTTAGATACTGATGTTTCGCCGCGAGCGCAGGGATGTGTTTTGAATTGGCGGATGAGGTCTTTGACAATGGAATAGC
>DSBL01000031.1 GCA_011049455.1 Desulfonatronum sp.
TCCTGAGTAGATGTGGGAACCTTTCAAAACGTCATTATTAGTTGACAACCAAACCGCCGAGAGCCCAATGAGATCGGCAAAACATCGCTTCCAAACTAGTGCTGAACTGAGGGACCACGACCCCAGCTCGCGGATGCGCAGCATCCTGGCCCTGGAGCTGATCCAGATCGGCCCGTCGGGCTGATACCAGGAAAATGGACCGAACCCGCCCACGCTGCCCCCTTCGACCTGGACCGGCTCCTCCCAGGCCGCCTCGTCCGCGGGCGACAGGCCGGTGGAGATCCAAAACGATTCCAAGCCTGCGCCCAGGTCCTTTGGCGAGACTCCCGGACCCGGCTCAATGGCCAGGGCCAGGGGGCCAAGGCGCTGCTGCCAGAGCCTGGCCTCGGCCAGGTCCAGGCCCTCGAAGCGATCGGCCAGCGGGACGGCCATGCCCTTGTCCACGGCCTCAACGGCCTTTTTCGGCAAGGGCGGACGCCCGCGCAGCAGCTGATCCCGTTCGGCGGCCCGCTGCCGCATGACCGCTTCCAGCTCCTTGATCCGGTCCTTGTGCTCCAGCCGTGTTTCTTCCGCTTCAACCCGAAGCTGACTCAGGAGGTCCCGCGTGGGGTCCGTGGTCCGCTCCATGCCGCAGAGCAGGGCGCATTGCTCCCAGTCGCGGCGGGCCGTCTCGTGGGCCTGGGTTCGCTTTTGGGCTTTAAAAGCCTGGCTTTTCAGGTTGGGCAGGTCATCCACATGCCGCTTCTCGCGGTCCGCCTGTTCACGCCCGGCGCAGATCTCGGCCCTGGACCGCAAAGTCCAACCCGTCTGCCGCTCCGCTTCCTCGATTCGTCCGAGGTACTCCCGCCACCGCCGCGCCTCCTCCGTGCGCCGCGCGAGCCGCTCCTCCTGCCGGGCTCTTTGCCGTTCATGCTCATTGAGTCGGGCCTGCAGCTCCTCCTTGCGGCGTTGCGCCAGATCCAGCTCCGTCCGTGTCCGTTCCAGATCCGGCTCGAGACCCTGCAGATCCCGGCCGGCCGTATCCATGATCCGGCAGGCCTCGACATATTCCCGATGGTGGCGCAGCCGCGTGTGCAGTTCGGACTGACGGCCGAGCAGTTTTTCCCGTTCGTGCTCCAGATCGGCAATGGTCCGGGACAGTTCCTGCTCCCTGGCGCTCAATTCGTTCTTCCGGGCCTCCAGGGCGGCGGTTCGTTCCTTCGCGTCCGCAATCTTCAGCCTGGCTTCCTGGAATGCCCGGGCATGCAGGGCCGCAGCCAGCCCCAGGGCCGAACGCCGTTGCTGGGCGTACTGCTCGCAAAGCCCCTGGAGCTCGTCGCGGGTTGACTTGAACATGAGCAGAAGTTCCAGGCGCTGCTCGACATTTTTGCGTTCACGCATCAGCTGCTCGACCTGATTAAAGCCCATTTTCTTGCGCGGCGCGGTGCAGAGCATCTCCCGGAGAAATTTTTGCAGATCGCCCAGCCTGGGCTGGGTGATCTGCCGCCACAAGCCGGAATACAACTTCTTCATGCCCTGCTGCATCAAGGCAATGGGGAAGATTCCTTCCCGGTGCAGAAATTCGTGGTATTCATCAAGCTTGGCGAATTCCAACACCTGTCCAGCCATGTCCGTGACCACCACCCGGCGGCGAAGCTCGCGCAGGTCGCTGGCGACCAGCATGGAATCCGGGTCGAGAAAGAACGATGGATCAGTGGCCGCATGCAGCAAGGCAAAGGGTTCCAGGTCGACCAGGTCCGAGGCCGGCTTGCGTACCAGGCGCACCCCGACGGCCTTGACGGACTCATGGCCCGTGATGGACAGGACCGCCCAGGCCACCCTGTCCTTGATCTGCCCGGCCAGGCTGCGGTCGTTCTGTCCCGAGGCGACATTCAAGTTGATGTATCGCTGATGGCAGAGAATAACGGTCTGGATGGCGTCCAGGATGGTAGTCTTGCCCACGGCGTTGTTGCCTGAAAGGATGGTCAGTCGCGGGTGGATCTCCAGACGGGCGAGGGTGAACAGCGCGTACCCGACGAGGATGATTTCCGTGGCCGCGACCTGGCCCAGGGAAAACAAAAAACCGGGAACCGGGCGGTCCTCATGCATCCTCTGCATCCTCGTCATCCTCATGGCCTGGCGCCTGGCCGTCCTCGTCCTCCGGCACCTCGAGGCTTCCCCAGAGGCGCTGGATGCGCCGTGCAAACCCGTCCTCCGGCTCAGCTTCGGGGTCGACCTTCCCGCTGAAGTCCCGGTCTTGCTGGATCAGGTCCCGGCCCACCTCCAAAAACCGCTGCAGGGCGGGCAGGCGGTAGAGTTGGACAGTCCCCCAGTCGGCCCGCGGGGAGGGCTTGATCTCGATGAACCGGTATCTGGCCAGCTCGTTCAGGGATGTGCGCATCCAGTCGCGTAAAAACCGTTGCTGGCGCTCGCTTTCCTCCTTTTTGCGGGAGTGTTTGCCCCTGGGGTTGAAGATGGTCAGCAGCAGGTTGAAATCGAATGTGGACAGCAGGTGCTCGTGTATTTCCGCCGCGCCGACCTTCTCGATGCCGTCGATGCCCTGGTTCAGGAAATGCCAGCTCAAAAACAGCCCCAGAAAGGTGGCCCCCCGGCCCAGGCGGCCTGGCTGCATGTGCCCGGTTTGCGAAACCAGGTAGGAGAAAGTTTCCTCGCCGATGGTCGTGCGCACCAGCCGGTACCCCAAAAACCGGAAGAATTCCTCCCAGGCCGGTCCTTCCTCTTCAAGGAACCGGAATTCCGCCGGAAGAAAAGCGTCAATGTGCTCGCCGCGCTGCATCCGGTGAATGATTCTCCGGGAAAGATCCTCGTTTTCCCAGAGGACGAAACAGGGATTATCCATGAGCATGATTCGCCTCCGGACGGGTATGGTCGGAAAAAAGGGTTACATTCTTGACCAGGGTCCCGGGCATCAATCGCCGCCAGCCCGGGCCAGGTTTGACGCTGACATCCGGCTTCCATTCGGGCATGTCCTGGACCAGGAACCAGAGGCCGGTCATGGCCTCGGACAGCTCCAGATCACAATGCTCGATCAGCTCCCTGGTCCACACAACGAGATCACGATCCGGCCGCTGGTCCCATTCCGACCTGGCCTGGGAGAGGAACCGCTCCCGCCACTGTGCACCCCGGCTCTTCACCGCTTCAGGAATGAACTCCGCCAGCGCGGCAAGGTGGGAAGCGTCGATGCGCACCGCCTGAACCGCCGTGTCTTTGTTCCATTCCAGGCTCAGGCGCACGGGCCGTGAGCTGTTCAGAATCGGCAGTCTGACCTCGCGCTGCAGGGCATGGCGGACAAGATCCAGTTGGACCGCGCTGAGCCGGTCGCGCAGGGAAAAGGCCCCGACAAACCCCTGGTACTTCACGCAGGAGCGGATGAACGCCACCAGGTGCGCCAGCATCACCTCCACCCGGCGCTTGAGCCCCTCCAGAAAATCCAGGCTTCTGTCCAGGGCGTGCAACAGATCGGTGTTGCCCAGGTGCGTTTCACGGCAGCGGTAGAGTTCCTCAATCAAGGGGAAGTACGAGGAGCCTTCCTGAACCGAGTCCAGCAGCTCTTCCAGCAGCTTCCGGCTGACCCGCACCGCTTCCAGATGGGTTTCGAACTGACCCGTCTCCCCGCTGCTGCCGTATTCCTTGATCCGCTGCTCCTGGGACTGCAGCGCCTCCTCGATGCCCCGGAGCTTGTAGTCGATGCTTTCCTGGACCGTGCGCTGAAACACGTACCTGAGCCAGTCATGCAGCTTGTCCGGAGAATCTTCGCCCAAAACCGCCCGCATTCCGGCATAGGCGGAATTGATCTGCGTGCATAGATCGTCGCCCGTAAAGTTCACCTCGCTCAGCAACCCCTTGGCCAGGCTGCGTCCGAGGCGGGTCAGGGCATAGCTCCCCTCGTACCCTGAGGCCACCGAGCGCACGATCCTGAATCGCAGCAGGCGCTCCAGCGCGGCGGCCGGCTGGGCCGCATCCTCCTGTACTCCCAGCTCCCTGGTCGCCCGGCCCAGCAGAGAGATCATCTCCCGGTTGGACAATGCATTCTGTCCGATCTCCTCTTCCCTGTAGAACAGCCACCCGGTAAACGCCAGATCGGCCTGAGTCAGCTGCAGCCCCGCCGGGAATCGGGACAGCATCATCCGCAGTTCCTCAAGGTAGTGATGGTCGTGATTCGAGGCCGGTTTCATTTCAGGTGCATCCTCAGGCAAGGACCGCTTCGATCCCAGCGACACGTCTCGCGCAGACCATCGGAGAAACATGCGTAGAGAAACGCGACAACATCGAACACCGTGGACTTGCCGCTGCCATTAGGCCCCAGCAGCACGGTCAACGGCGTCAGTTGATCAAGGGTGATCTCTCGCAGCGCACGGTAGTTGCGGACGGATAGACTCTCGATTCGCGGCGGGTTCGGATCATTCGGCATAATTTTTCCCCGGTTATGGAGCGGAATATCGAAGAAAGGCATGCGGCGAAGTCATCCAACCGCCTACATCGCGGCATCAAATTCTTCCCTATACCGCGCCGTACCGCTCCCTTTGGGCAGGGCGTCAGCGTTCAGCACCGCGATCATGAACGCCTCGTCCGGCCCCCCCTCCCATTGGCTGATGAGCCGGTATCTGGATGCCGACTCGAAACCAAAGCGCGGATAGAACTCCGGGTGGCCCAGGACGATGACAAACGGGCAACCGGATTGGCGCAAATGGTCAAGCCCGTGCCGGACCAGCCGGGACCCGATGCCTTTGCGCTGATGAGAGGGCAACACGGCCATGGGCGCCAACCCCATGCCCGCCGCGCCTGAGCCGTCCACCGTGACCGGGGTGAACAAAATGTGGCCGACCGCGACGCCGTCTTCCACGGCGACAAAGGCGAGATACTCCTGGCAGGAAGCCCGGAGCGTATCCACCAGGGCCGCTTCCGGGCCGTTCTCGAACGCGGCCAGGTTCAGACGATGGACGGCATTCTGGTCTTGAGATTCTTCCAACCGGATTTCAAGCATTAAGGACACCTTTCCTCCTGATTGATCGCTGTGAGGCGGATATACGTTTTCATGTTCACCTTCTGCTCTCCAATAATTCATCATTTTCACAGGAAAACTCGACAATTTGCAAAAGCTGCCCTCGGATCTCCTTTGCCGAGGCCGCGAGATCGACAGTGGCAAATCGAATCTCATGGTTCTGGATCATCACGGCTTCGTTAACCATATCGCCCACAGAAGGATGCAGAAGTAGCCCCGATGCCTTCTCAGCGAGCAGATCGCCACTGCCTTCCTGTGACCTCAAATATGCGTATATCTGGTATACATACCCGCTGCGTAGAGATTCTTCCCGATACCAGCCCCGGGTGACAACGGAGTTGAACTTGGTGTCGATAACAATACGACGTTCCGAGTTAAAGTGATCAAGGATGATGTCGGTCCGCATGGAGGGTAGGATTCTGTCTATACATGGACTTTTACTCTCAATCTGCCAATCAATCACCTTGCCGGAGCCGACACGCCACCCTTTTTCTGAAAGCACGACATCGTAGAATCCAGCGATACCTTTCTCGTATAGTTTCCGAACCCAGCATATTTCTCGGTCCGGCAACGACAAATGCCTCGAACCCTCGGCTTCGGTTGGCAAGGCAAGGTTAAAAGCCAAATGGGCCGCGGCAACCATTGCCTGGTCATCTATATCGTGTCTGCCGAAGCGGGAGGTGAAAACTTCGCCACGGCCAGGCCGCTCCCCGGTTACCCCCATCCGCCTCAAACTCGATGCCAACGACTTGCATCGACGGGCCAGCCCATTGCGGCGAACGACTTTGGAGATTTCTTCAAGTGCTGAACGCACAAAGCGGTTTCGGGTCGTATCGATGGTCAATTCATCGAATCGGCAAGCCACTTTTCCCCGGTCAAGCAAACGACGCCTTTCGGTATTCAGCAGATTGATGCGTCCGCGTACCCGGTTCAGTTCAGCTTCCCGCGACTGGTAGCCATAGCTCAAATTGCGTTGGATGCGGCGTTCAACCTGACGGCAGAGTATTTCCGCCACCAGATCGGGAATATCATCTGGATTGTCCTCTACAGCGACCTTGGCATTCTCAATATCTCGAAATAGTTCCGATGCGTAGAGCATAAGCAGCCAAAGGTTGCGTACCGGGATGCGGCCGATCCGACCTCCATCATCCTTTGAACTTGATGCATGTTCGGGTGTCCCCAATGTCACGGTTAAAAACCTTCGAGTAGACGTTCCCTGGCTTGCTGGGACTTTTCAAGCGCATCAAACCAGTACTCGTCGAGCAGCGGACCGATTTCCGTATCAACGACTTGGCGGAACCATTCTCGGGGATTATTGATAGGTATGCCGAACGGAGGCGTAACATAACTGTGTCCCACACGGAACTGCGGTCCGAGGCCGGTATCCGCGGAAATTACGTTGTTCAGGGCAGTGAGGCGCTGTTCAATCTCAGCAAGGATGTCAACGTCAATTCCGCACTGGGACAGAACCCAGTCTTTCCAAGGCTTGCCCAGTGTGGGTTCCAGGTCAATGAAGGCAAAACGACGCCGTAGTGCCAGATCGACCAGTGCAAGGGAACGGTCGGCAATATTCATCGTACCGATGACGTACAAGTTGTCTGGGATAAATACGCGTTCGCCATCCGACTGCTTATAGGAAAGCTCCAGGGCTTCGTTCGGCGTTCTCTTGTCCGCCTCAAGCAGCGTCAGCATTTCCCCAAAAATCTGTGCGGGGTTCCCTCGGTTGATCTCTTCGATGACGACGACGTGTCGTGATGTGGGCTCTTTCGAGGCTGACTTCATCATCTCCAGAAACGGGCCGTCCACAAGAGTAAGTTTTCCGTCGCCGATCGGTCGCCAGCCGCGAATAAAGTCTTCGTAAGAGAGGTTTGGGTGAAATTGGACAGCTCGGACTTTGCTGTCGTCGCGTTGCCCGATCAAAGCAAAAGCCAATCGCTTTGCCAGCCACGTTTTTCCAGTTCCCGGCGGCCCCTGGAGTATCAGGTTTTTCTTGGTTCGTAGGCGTTCAAGAATTTTTTCGATTTTTTCTCGCGAGATGAAGCAACCATCCGAGAGAATGTCGTCTATCGAATACGGAACTATTGGCCGTGATTCATCCATCGGTGACGATGATGTTGATGCAAAAAAATCTGTAAAAGTACTATACTTCTCCAACTCCGATTGAGGCTGATTTAAAAATTCCAGACCTTTCTCAGAAATTTGAACAAAACCTCTTTTGGGAAAAACAACAAGTCCTGCTTTCTTAAGGTAAGACTTTGCCCAACCTGCTCGATTATCGAACAACGGCTGGCCAGTAGAATCAAGGGTAATGACGTCATACTTCTCCAGTCCCATCTGGGACTTGAGTTCCCGAAAGACATCTTTGGCAAGATGTTCCTTGCCATCACTCAGGAGCCTCAAAAGGGGGATCATTAACTGATCGAATTTTGGGAACAAATCTTTCAAATCGGCATCTGCTTCGTCTAGCTCAATGTCTTCCTCAAACATTTCAGCATCCTGCCCATCAGTGTCTGTCGCCCTTGGATGGAAGGACTTTCCGCTGTCTTTATAGAGCCATGCCGCTAGAGAGAGCTCAGGAAAAGAGTGGACGGGGTAAGCGTCCTCTTGAAAGCGTGCCTCAAGGGTATCCAGCAGTTCGAGATAATCACGCGCACTACAGCGGCCTTTTGGGCCGTTTTTTCCGATTTGGATATTGAGTTTTTTGCTGATGTAATCCTGTGATTGACCGTCAAGCGTAGGGAAGCTCCATGGGCGGATCCAGTAAAGCCCCATGGTCAGATTCCACCCTACTCCCCAGCGTTTTGAGGCGTTGTCGAACGCCGCGGTAAGTGCTGATCGTGTTTCGGCATCATTCGTATCCGAGAAGGCAATCGCTTGGGCAAATATCTCCCATAGAGCGTCTATGTCGTCTGGTTGGCGTTGATAGCTGTAAGCAAAAAACCATGACCTTTGATTATTTACAACGGGAATCCCCTCAAAGGAATCGGGAACCGGTATCGATACGCCAAGAAGGCTCGCCAGCTCATTCGCCAAAGCTTTGCGATTGGCATCTGTAATCCCCCTGTTGAAAATGCCCATGACGGTAAATGGGCATATATCGTTCAGTGGTCCGCCGGGAACCCCTTTCTCGTACTGATCATTCAGGATGGACATGCAGTCATGTCTTTCGGCAATGGCGTGGATGCTGGAAACCAATTCACTGCGTCGATTCCTGAAGGAAAGTATCTGGTCAGCCATCGCCTCATAAAAACGAGTCCAGTTGAAGCGACGCTTATCGGCGGTTGTGTCGCCAAAACGCTCACGCCAATAGGGAGCATTGCGAAACCGATTGATGTCTTGAGGCTTTTCCTCAAACGTAAAGCCAATCAGCGCATCCGTGATCCAATCGCCCGGCAAAACACGCCAAACCGTGCTTCTGTTGGTATAGAAATACCATTCACGCGGAGGATCATATGGCTTCCAGTCAACCCTCAAGGTTCGTCCGTCGCCGTAATTCTCCTTGACCGTGCCAATGGCCTTGATTGCCATGACGGAAACCGTTTGGCTTCGGTTATCAAAGGGCAGATCAAGCTTCCGCGTATAGGAAGACTTGATCGCGATACGATCTCCCACCTGGATGGACTTGACCGTTTCAAGGTATTTATCCTGATAACCATTCTCCCATATACCTTCCCGCAGGAAGCGAGGAGTTTGATCTTCAGTTCTCCCGTACGAGGCCCCCACAAACCAGCAGGCCCGAGCACCGGCTCCTTCAGGCTTAGAAATCATTATCGTTTCCTTTGTGTCTTTCATCGAAAAAACAGTGCATTGTCACAAGCAGGCTTCGAGTCGCAGATACATCAATTTCATCCGGTATCCTTAAAGAAACAAAAAACAAAACCCCCATGGCTGTACCATGGGGGCACAATATGGCGTTCAAGAATAGCACTTCCAGCCCCTTTAAGTTACAGAGAGATTATTGCGTATTGACCGCCGGAGGAAGATGCAATTCCCGCAAAAGATCAAGAGCATTGGCAAGACGGTTGTTTTTCGTTTTTACCCCTTTGCGCTTGACGATTTCTTTTCCCCAGTCCTCTACCTTTTCGTATTCTGCCAACCAATTGGCTGTGGCAGCCAATTCCAATACCGTTATATTGGATTTGGCAAAACGTTGGATCTGATTCTTGAATGAACTTATGGTGGAGCTTTCTGAAGCACCATTTCCACCAGTTAATTCAAAGATACTGTAACTTGCCCCATCGCTCTTGCGGTTGGCAACAACTTCCTTGACAAGGCCAAATGCCTTCGCGTCCAGAATTGCCCGGTCCAGATCATGTGAAAACGGGCCGTAATGATGGTAGCTGTACTCAAATCCAAGATCACATCCCATCTGCTCAAGAAGATAGGCAATTTTTTGGAGTCGAACACGGCTGACCAGTTTCTGTTCCGGTGCCAAGGCAATTATGTCGGCAACTAATTGTTCACGGTTTTGCATGCCTCTCTCTCCTTATCGTCCTTGCCTGATCTCGGTCTTCTTGTTTTTCGAAGAAAAAACGTATCGGCATTTTTTTATCGTTCAGGGCCTTGATGATGGGCGACAATTCACTGATTTCTTTTGGCTTCCTGGCATCTAAAATGTGAAGACGCTTATGGATTCGTTCTTCATCTCCACCAATCACGGAATAGATGTTCAGCGCTGCTTCATCATCCTTGATAACGGATTCATTTTGAATCGCTTGAACAAAATACTGCTCGATATCGCGAACCTTTTGCGCCTGGCGTCCTGGATCAGATCCAAATTCACCGACATCCATGGTTTTATACAGTCGGCGGGATTGAATTCGCTGCGCCAAGTCCTGTACGAGTGCATCCCTGGCATGGGCCATCAATGAAAGGGCACCGAGTACAACGGAATCATCAAGATCAAGGTACGCGGCAAGTGTCTCGCCACCTTTTTGGTAGAATTGCAGGAGAGGATGGTTGAGGGGCAATCCCGTTTCACGTGCAGCTTCAGCCCCAGTTGCGAGTTTCGCGATGCGTCGTAGCAGTTTGCCGACCATTTTTTGGGCGCAACGCGTTGTCTTGTGGAAATAGACCTGCTCATGGAGCGTATTCCTTGCGAGCAAAAACTGCTCCGCGGCCGGCAACGCCTTCATCGCAAGACAAAAAGTCGGCACTTTCAAGTCTTCATCTTCACCGTCGTCTTCATCAGGGGCTTCAAGGCTGACTTCCGCGACTCGCAAGTTGTCCATGAGCCAATCAAAGTCAATGGCTCCAGCACCTGATCCGGTCATGAAGCGATCACGCTGTAAATATTCAAGGCGATCAGCGTCAAAAGAACTGGAAACAACCGCGTGATAGATATCAACAGGATTTTCCGCCTCCAGCAGTTCGGCAACATCTGCCGTGAAACCTGGTCGATGTTCTTCAAGTAACGGCTTGATCTCTCCGTCAGGATTGCGAATCAGCTCTGCCGTCCATTGTTCGTGCCGTTTCACCACGCCCCGAGATTGTTGTACGGCTTCAAACACATGGCTGAAAGGCCCATGTCCCAAATCATGCAACAGAGCAGCAATGAGAGCGACCTCGGCTCGTTCGCCTTGAAAATCACTCGCCAGCTCCCGTTGGATGACCTCAATCAGTTTACGGGCGATATGAAAAACCCCAATGGAATGAACAAAACGAGTGTGGACGGCGCTCGGAAACGTTAATTCCGACACCCCCAACTGCCGAATTCGGCGGAGCCTTTGGAATTCCCGGGTGCCAACCAGCTTCCAGGCGAGTTTTTCAATTTCCTTGGAATGATCAAAGACGATAAGTCCATGAACGGCGTCACGAATACGCTTGCTTGCCTGCCTGGAATTATTCATAAAATTCATTGCCAACTGGTTGACATCCATACTTGCCACTATTTCTCTCAAAATGGAAGCATGACCTCTCCGACGAAATATGGCCAAGCCGCCTGACCGTTCAAAGCATTACCGCCAGAAAACACGACATTCACGACAATCCTATCCGCGACATCTTAAATGCAATTGACCATTGCCTGATCCGTCTTTGCATCTCCTCGTTATCGATCACCCGACCGGCACGAACATCCTCCAGCCCTCTGGCCACCATCCGGTCAAAGGCCAATTCCCGCATGATCTCCTCATACGTGGAATCATCCGGTTGGGTTCCCAGCACCTCGCGCACCAATTCTTTTGCCGTGGACATCCCCTTTTCCTCCAGGTCACTTGGACACTCAACATTCCCTACATCGCGTCATCAAATTCGTCCCGATACCGCGCCGTCCCGCCCTCTTGGGCAGGGCGTCGGGGTCCAGCACGACGACCATGAACGCCTCATCCGGCACTCCCTCCCATTGGCTGACAAGTCGATACCTGGATGCCGGCTCGAAACCAAAGCGCGGATAGAACTCCGGGTGGCCCAGGACGATGACAAACGGGTAACCGGATTGGCGCAAATGGCCGACCCCGTGCCGGACCAGTCGGGAGCCGACGCCCTTACGCTGATGAGAGGGCAGCACCGCCATGGGGGCCAGCCCCATGCCCACCGAGTTTGAACCGTCCACCGTGACCGGGGTGAACAGGATATGGCCGACCACGACGCCGTCTTCCTCGGCGACAAAGGCGAGATACTCCTTGCAGGAAGCCCGAAGCACGTCCACCAGGGTCGCTTCCGGACCGTTCTCGAAGGCGGCCAGATTCAGGTGTTGGACGGGTTCCTGGTCTTGGGATTCTTCTGGTCGGATTGTGAGTACCAGAGACTTCTGGGTGGTACCCGATAGGTTCGGCTTGAGTTCGATCACAAATTGCCCCCTCCAGCAGGCGAATTTCGACATCAGAACTCTGTCGGTATATATGTCAAATCGTCGGTTGGCGTATGATTGGGCGCATGCATTCCGCCTCGATGCAGAATAATCGCCAAGTTGTTCACATGAGCAATGCGGTAGATCAAGGTCGAACGAGAGATGGTCATGCTGGCACGCTCAATTTCTTCCGCATCCAGGTCGGGAGTATTCCTTCCTGCTCCATTGCGATAGTTTCTTGGTAGACCTTGGAAAAGGCCTCGTCAATGCGGCTTTACACATCCCACAATTCGTCAATCACTGTCAGGGAACGCACGGAATCAATGACGTATTTTCTTCGGGCCGGATGGTTATCAGACACTTCTTGTTGCTTGCCCTGCATCGCGGAGTTGTATTTTGCCTCGATGAGCGTCCCATCCTGGGTGATGAAGTCGATCAACCAGGCAGGGTTTCCTCCTCACTGACAAGGTTCAAGGCAATCTGGTCATTGACAGCTGGCACATGATCGCCTCCTGCTCCTCTTCTCAATTCCTGCTTACTCCCCAACGGGCGATCAGCAAGAGCGTTCTTGACGGGCGTGACCGTGCAATGCCTTGGAAATCGTGTCGGCAACCCAGGCATTCAGGCTTAACCCCGCTCTGCGGGCTTCAACCGTCACATTCTTGTGCAACTCGGGTTCGACGCGCACCACGAACTTGCCTGAATAAGGCTTCTCAGGATTCTCTCCACGCTTTGCGCAAAATTCCAGATAATCGTCAACGGAATCCTGAAAAGCCTGCTTGAGTTGCTGGACCGTCTCCCCCTCAAACGTAATGACATCACGTAAATTGACGACTTCGCCATGAAAAATATCAGCGTCGTCATCAAACTCGACTTTTGCGAAATATCCCTTGTATTCCATCATAATTGCACCCCCGCTTCGACAAGAAACCTTCGAATGGATTTTACTGTAGCTTTGTTTGATACCCGTTCCGGATGAGGGCGGTGGAAAACAGCACGGACATCATTGAGGGCCACCCTCACTCGCGACCCTTTTCCTTCTGTCAACTCAGCCCCCAACGCGGCAAGCAATCCTTCAATATCTCGCCATAAGATATCCGAACGCTCGGGCCTTTCGAACAAAAGTTTTAAAACAAGACGTTGCTTTTTATTCATAGCTTTTGATATCGCATTGTAGTATCATGTCAAGAAAAAGCAAGTATGCCGATGCTCGTCAATCCCCTTTCTGTTCACTGTTTTTGCTCTTGGCAAACCCCGTTCTTCCTGGACGCAGCCATCCCCTACATTGCAGCATCGAACTCGTCCCGATACCGCGCCGCCATCTTTGGGCAGGGCGTCGAGGTCCAACACGGCGACCATTAACGCTTCGTTCGGCACCTCCTCCCATTGACTGACAATTCGATACTTGGACGCCGTCTCGAAACCGAAGCGTGGGTAATACTCAGGGTGCCCCAAGACGATGACGAAGGGGCAGCCGGACTGGCGCAAATGGTCAAGCCCGCGACGGATTCCACAAGGCGATGCGTTTCTTCGCCATTCTAGCCAGAATTGCCTCCACTTGCACGCCTCTCTGTCGAACCACGAACATATCTTGGACACGCTCCCACCAGGGATTGCATTGAAAAGCAGGTTGTCCATGGTTGAAAGCCATACGACGGCATCGTATAAAAAACCAATGAATGTATACGATTCTATCGTATAGATTGGATTTGGCTTACCATGGTGATTGGAGATAAGGTGCTATTCAAAAGCGGGAGAGTTTTTAAATTTTCGCCGCTGCCCGGAATGTGAAGGACTCCGCCCCTGTTTGCGCTTGCCCATATTTCGTTTTATGCAAATCCGGAAGTCGGTTGGGTTTCCTCCTGCTCACCTCTACCCATCCTGAGATATTCATGAAAACGGGAGCGACTGTTCGACCAGAAGTTGAGGGTGAGAGTCACGTCCTGCGGAGTTCAAGCCGCGACACCCCACAATGATCCTCGACAAGTACATCCGAAACGGGGTCGTCCTCGACCTGGAGATCCATCCAAAAGAAGACCGGCTGCTCAAGATCGGGGCCATAGATCTTGGCGAGGGCAAAACTCGGCTCTTTCAGGGTGATTTCCATGCCGGGAATGCTCTGGGTAACAGAGATTCCTTTTTCACGAACCGTTCCTTTCTGCTCGGCCACAACATCCTGGGGCATGATCTCCCCTGGCTGCGGGATCACTTTCCCACCGCCGGCATTCTCAAGCTGCCCGCGCTGGACACATTGTACATCTCTCCCCTGGCTTTTCCCAGGAATCCCTACCACCACCTAATCAAGGATTACAAGCTGGTGAAAGTGGCCGTGAACAATCCGGTCCAGGACTGTTTGCAGGCTGAACGTGTTTTTCTTGACGAGATCGAGGCATTCCTGAAACTCCCATCTGAACAGCTCCTGTTCTACGGTTCAGTACTGGCGAGATCATACCCGGCGAGCGGATTCGGCCAGTTCTTCTCCATCCTGGCCGGACGATCATTGCCGGACAGGCGTGGGAACGAAAGCTACTGGAACCAGCGGCTGGCGGAACTGGCTTGCGCGACATCGGGCAGGCAGGTTTTCCATGACCTGTGGGAACTGCCCGCCCAAACCTGCTGCCTGGGCTATATCCTGGCCTGGCTGGAGGTGGCCGGAGGCAACTCGGTCCTGCCGGCCTGGGTCTGGAAAAACCATGCCTCGATTCCGGCCATGCTGCGCTCCCTGCGGGAGTCGCCGTGCACTGATCCCGACTGCGCTTACTGCCGCACCGCCTTTGATTCCAGGACCCAACTGCAAAGGTATTTCGGATATGACGACTACCTGCCGGTCAAGGAAGAGAACCCCCCGCTCCAGAAGCTGGTGGTCGAAACGTTGATCCGGGGCCGTGACTGCCTGGCCATTCTGCCCACGGGAGCCGGCAAATCCCTCTGCTATCAGCTGCCCGCCTTGATGAAGGCCGAACAGCGCAAGACCCTGACCATCATTGTTTCTCCCCTGCAATCCCTGATGAAGGATCAGGTGGACGGATTGGCGCGCAAGGGTATCCTCAACGGGTGCACAATCAACTCGACGTTGACGGTCATTGAGCGGGCCAAGACCCTGGAATCCATCCGCCTTGGGGACCGCGACTTGGTCTGGCTTGCGCCGGAGCAGCTTCGCAACACGGGAGTGAAGGAGACGCTCCGGTCGCGGGAAATCGGCATGGTGATCATGGACGAGGCACACTGCTTCTCCAAATGGGGCCACGACTTCCGTCCCGATTATCTGGCCCTGGCCTCGTTCCTCAAGGACATTTGCCCGAAACCACCCTACCCGGAACCCCAGGTCGCCTGTTTTACGGCCACGGCCAAACAGGATGTGCGGGACGAGATTCTTCGATACTTCCTGGAGGAATTGGGCAGGGAGCTGGTCCTTTTCGAGGGTGGCCACGAACGGCCCAATTTGCGGTTCGATGTCATCCCCTGCACGGAATCTGAAAAGCTCACGCGCATCGATGCCATTCTCGAGAATGTGCTCACGCAGGAAGGACCAGGCGGAGCCATCGTCTTTGTCGCGACCCGGAAGAAGGCGGAGGAATTCACGGACGGCCTGCGGGACCATGGATGGTGGGTCGACTACTATCATGCCGGCCGCACGCCCGAGGACAGAGTATCGGTGCAGGAACGGTTTCTGGCCGGACAACTTCGGGTTATTGTGGCCACGAACGCCTTTGGCATGGGCGTGGACAAATCCGATGTGCGGGCGGTCATCCATGCCTCCACGCCCGGTTCCCTGGAAAACTATCTGCAGGAAGCCGGACGCGCCGGGCGTGACAGGCAACCGGCCGTATGCTGCCTCCTCTACGACCCGGAGGACCTGAACACGCAATTCGAACTATGCTGCGCCTCGGAGGTGACGAGCAGGGACTTCAAGTCATTATATGGGGGATTGAAGAATCTGGCCGCGTCCCGCCAAAATCCCACGCTGATCATGACATCAGGCGAGCTGCTGGCCTCCGAGGAGTTTGCCGCCTACGAATTCGACATCCTGGATGCGAACGAATCCATGCGGGACACCAAGGTGCGCACCGCGCTCTCCTGGCTGGAACGTAACGGCAAGGTGCGCCGGGGCGACAACAAGACCCAGACCATCCAGGGCCAGCTGCTTACGAAGACTCGAGAGCAAGCCCTGTCCCTCATGGCGCCCCTCAACCTTTCCAGATCCGAGCAGGAACTCTGGCTGGGGCTTCTGGACATTCTCCTGCAGGCAGGTCCCAAGGAACTCTTGAACACGGATTACCTCTCGGAGTGTCTCGGAAAAGAGCCCGCGCGCATCTTGAACGCCTTGAGCGCCATGCGCAAGGTGCGCATCCTGAACCACGACCTGAACATGACCGCCTTTGTCCGCAAAGGCATTGCCGACGATTCCGAGACCCGGCTTGGCCGGTATGCTTGCCTGGAGGAGCACCTCCTCAAGCTCATGGAGGAGGATGAGCCGGACGCCAGGGCAGGAGGGACCTACAACCTGCCCCTGCGTCACGTCTGCCAGAGGCTCAAGGACCAGGGGCTGCAGGACGCGAGCCCAGCACAGCTTCTCCGGGTCCTGGAACTGCTCATGGACGAAAAGCTCCTCCGAATAGGCCAGCTCTCGAACTCGACCTATCAGGTGAATCTGCGCCGGGAGTGGAAGGATGTCAGGGACTCTGTGTCCAAGCGCAATCAGGTCACCCTGGTTTTGCTGCGCTTTCTTCTGGACAGGATTCCCTCTGGGGTGAAAGGCAAGGATATTCTCGTCTCGTTCCGCACAGGTGAGATGGAAAACGCGCTCATGGGAGATTTGGTCACCAGGACCATGACCGACCTGGCGGAGCGGAACAAAGAGGCGCTCTTCGCCCTGCACCATGCCCGGGCCATCTGCCTGCAGAACGGGTTGTCGATCATCCGACCGGCCATGACCATCACGGTGCTTGATGCCAAGGGCAAATTCTCCAAGGAGGATTATGAGGTCTTGTCCGTCTTCTACAAGCAGAAGATCGCCCAGGTGCACATCATGGGACGGTTTGCCGAACTGGGTGCGGTCTTTGACGGCATCGGGGCGGCTCTGCGATTCGTGCGCGACTACTTTCAGAAAAGCAGTCAGGCTTTTGTCGAGACCCACCTGAAAGACAGGAAAGGGATCCTCGAGCTGCCCGTGACCAAGGAGCAGCATGCGGCGATCCTGAAGACGCTGAACCCGGTTCAGGGAAAGATCGTCCAGGCGCCGGTGAACAGGAACATGCTGGTCGTGGCCGGACCAGGCTCGGGCAAAACGAGAATCATTGTCCACAGGATCGCCTATCTGCTGAAGGTCCTCCGTGTGCGTCCGAGCAAGATCCTGGCCGTGGCCTTCAACCGCAACGCCGTGGTCGAGCTGCGAAGGCGGCTCAAGGAACTACTTGGTAAAAGCGCAGGCAGCATCAGGGTGCACACCTACCACAGCCTGGCCATGGCCATTACCGGGCGGTCGCTGATCGGCAGCAGGGGAGATGAGTCGGTCTTCCAGACCATCCTGCAAGAAGCTGTCGATTATCTGGCCAGGAACCGGGACATGGATTCGGAGACCGTCTTGAACTGGCGGGAACGAATCATGGGACTCGAGCACATCCTGGTGGACGAGTACCAGGACATCGACGAGCTCGAGTATGAATTTCTCTCGCTTCTGGCGGGTCGCGGCGAAGCTGATCAATCCAAACGGCCTTCGTTGCTGGCTGTAGGCGACGCGGACCAAAACATATACGCCTTCAAGGGCTCGAATGTTCGATTCATCCATCGCTTTGCCCAGGACTATAACGCCGACCTGACCTACATGATTCTCAACTACCGTTCACGCGCGCCGATAATTCAGGCGGCCAACGGATTGATCCGGCACAACCGCGACCGGATGGACACGCCGGCTGTCAAGCCTGTGCGTAAGGACAAGGGCTTGCCGGTAGGGATCATTCGGGCCGCTGCCAGGCCTGCAATGCTCAAGGCGGCCCTGGAGCAGGCTCATCGATTGGTCACTCAGGATGGCTTGGCCCCCAGCGATGTCTGCATCCTGTGCCGGACAAACCAGGAAGTCTTCGCAATCACTCGTCTGGCCAGGCGGGCCGGCATTGATGTTTTTCCGGTCCGGCGCAGGAAGATTCCTTTTCCGGCAATTCGGGAGATCCGTGAGATCCTTGAGCTCCTGCAGCGCTGCGGAAAAACCCTGTGTACCGGCCGTGAAGTCCTTCAAATCGTGGAGGACCTCGTTGCCGAGACCTCGGTGCGCAATACCCTCTGGCTGGACCACCTCCTGGTCATGGCCAGGGACTATCGGGTTGAAAGCGGATCCATCCGCCGCCCGCTCTGGGAATTTTCAGAATACGTGTGGGACGTCTCCAGGGATCTGGGCCGGTTCGAACGGGTCAACGCCCGAGGCATCGGCATCGCCACCATGCATGGAGCCAAGGGGCTGGAGTTCCCGGCCGTTCTGCTGGTCGGCCATCCCCGCCAGGAATCGAACATGGAGGAGGCGCGGCGGCTCTATTATGTGGGCATGACCCGGGCCAAGGACCGGCTCTTTCTCTGCTGCTCGGGGAGTCATCCGTTCGTGGATGAAGTCGCAAACGCAGCCCCTGACTGGGTGGATGTTCAGAAGCCGGCGACCTCGCTCTCTCCAGATGAGGAGCGAGAGAGCCGGGCCGAACTGTGGGAGATGCAACCGGACGACGTGATCCTCTCCTATCCGGCTTCGAAAAACGGCCACACTGGGATTGCAACCGCCATCGATGCACTTGAAACCGTTTCAAGCGAACTCAAGTTCAGGCCTTGGGGGAAGCGGTTTCAAATCATTTCTGACGATGTTCCGGTCTGTGCCCTCTCAGCCAAGGGGTGCAAGGAATACCGGAAGCGTCTGGACCGTGGGCTCAACGTGGCACAAGTCGTCCACTTGGCTTCACTCCACCGGACCCCCTCGGAGCAGGATCTGGCCGGAGACTGGATTGATCCGGCAAGATTTTCGTCCTGGCATGTGCCGCTGTTTCAGGTGGTCTGGGAGGCAGAGGATTAACTCCTTAATAACACTGGATAACCCAGCAGCGCCAACAACATGATGTCCCTGAGCTTTTTGCAGCAACGCGACAGAGTTTTTCAACGGTCGCCAAGTTACATGAACGCTTCGCAGCTCCCGGGCAGGGCAAACCCGCTGTGCATGCAGATGGCCTCACGGGAGGCCTCGCGCACGTCGCTGGCGACCATTTCCTTGATCATCTGGCCAAAGCTGATCTCCGGGGTCCAGCCCAGTTTTTCGCGGGCCTTGGAGGGGTCGCCCAGCAGGCTTTCCACCTCCGTGGGTCTGAAGTAGCGGGGATCCACGGAAACCAGGACATCACCCTCGGCCAGCTCAACGCTTTTGCCGGTATGCTCCTGGCAGGGGGCCACCAGGGGCGAGGAGTGATACGACGCGATGACGCCCTTTTCCTCCAATCCCTCTCCTTCCCAGCGCAGGTCTATGCCCACTTCCCGGAAGGCCAGCTGGCAGAATTCCCGTACCGAGTGCTGCTCGCCCGTGGCGATCACGAAATCCTCTGGCCGGTCCTGCTGGAGGATCAGCCACTGGGCGCGCACGAAATCCTTGGCATGGCCCCAGTCGCGCTTCGCGCCCAAATTGCCGAGGAACAGATTCTTTTCCAGGCCAAGGGCGATGCGCGCCGCGGCCCGGGTAATCTTTCGGGTCACGAATGTCTCGCCGCGCACCGGGGATTCATGGTTGAAGAGGATCCCGTTGCATCCGAAGATGTTGTAAGCCTCGCGGTAATTCACCGTGATCCAGAAGGCGTACAGCTTGGCCACGGCGTAGGGCGAGCGGGGATAGAAGGGCGTGGTTTCACGCTGCGGCACCTCCTGGACCTTGCCGTACAGTTCCGAGGTGGAGGCCTGATAGAACCGCGTTTTTTCGGCCAATCCCAGCAGACGGATGGCCTCCAGCATCCGCAGGGTGCCCAGGGCGTCGGCATTGGCCGTGTATTCCGGACTTTCAAAGGACACCTTGACGTGGCTCTGCGCCGCCAGGTTGTATATCTCATCCGGCTGGACTTCCTGGATGATCCGGGTCAGGTTGGTGGCGTCGGTCAGATCGCCGTAGTGCATGAAAAACCGGACGTTCTGCTCGTGCGGGTCGCGGTAGAGGTGATCCACCCGTTGGGTGTTGAACAGCGAAGACCGGCGCTTGATGCCATGCACCTCGTAGCCCTTGTCCAACATAAATTCTGCCAGATAGGCGCCATCCTGGCCGGTGATGCCGGTGATCAAAGCTTTCTTCATGGTGATTTCTCCTAGGTGATGCAGTGCCCGATGTCTTCGGGCGCGTGATTTCAGGTCCATAGCCAAAGCCGCATGAGAGGGCAAGACCGGCCAAGGATTCGCCCTGGATAAATGTGTGGCGTTCGGCTATACATGCCAGCGTTCGTACCATCGTTATCCTTCAACAAAAGAGTCCGCCATGATGGAATTTTATGCTCAACGACGCGATAAATTGCGCGAAATAATCAACCAAAAAGGCTTGTCCGGCTTGCTGGTTTCCAGTCCGGTCAATAGGTACTATCTCAGCGGTTTTGAACTGCACGACCCTCAATGCAATGAAAGTGCAGGCATGTTGGTGATTCACGCGTCAGGTGATGACTGGCTGATGACCGACCCCCGTTATGAAACTGCGGCCAGCAAGGTTTGGCCCAAAGATGGGTTGTTTATCTACACCAGCCCGAGAATACAACAGATTCGAGAGTTTCTGGCCGGGCTTCGACTTCCGGTCCTGGGTTTTGAATCGCGGGCCATGAGCGTGGACCTGCATTTGGAGCTGAAGGATCACGTCGGCTTGACGCCCGTCAAGGGCTTGGTGGAGATGTTGCGTCTGATCAAGGACAAGCAGGAGATCACCTTGATGGAGGCTTCGTGCAGGTTGAACCATGAGGTCTTCGCCCTGGTCCCCGGACTGCTTCAGCCCGGCCGTACGGAGCGAGAAATCGCCTGGGACGTGGAAAAGTTGTTTCGGGAGCGGGGCGCTTCGGAGTTAGCCTTTGCCACCATTGTCGGCGTCAATGCCAACGCGGCCCAGCCGCACGCCATGCCGGGGAGCACGGTGGTCGAGGAGGATTGCTTGGTTCTTGTGGACGCTGGAGCGCGGCTGGACGACTACTGCTCGGACCAAACTCGAACCTTCTGGGTCGGCCAGCATCCCACGGACGCGTTCAAGCGAACCATGGATATGGTTCGAGAAGCCCAGGACCTGGGCATCCAGGCATTGCGACCGGGTCTGCCCGCGTCCCGGGCCTATGCCGTGGTTAAGGAATTCTTTCGGGGGCATTTCGTGGACACTCATTTCACGCACGGCCTGGGCCACGGCGTCGGCCTGGAAACCCATGAGGCCCCGAGTTTGGGTCCTCATGATGAGGTCGTGCTGGCCCCCGGCATGGTGATCACCGTGGAGCCTGGATTGTATTATCCGGATTGGGGCGGCATCCGTTGGGAATACATGCTCTTGGTCACGGAAGACGGGAGCCGAATTCTTTAACCAAAATACTTCCGGACTCATCCGAGCTTTTTATGCATGACCTGCCCATGGAAAAAGGTGTTTTTGCGTTGGACGTTTCCCCATTTGGACATGGTTTTGTTTTTTTTGTTCTGCTCCATGTTTCGACCTGCTTGGCCAACGTGGGTTCCGGCGAGGTTATCCGGGTTGATTATGGTATGACCCTGAAATACCCATGCATAAAGGGGCTTTGCCGGGGCAGGTTAACAGGTCGTCGGCCGCTTATATACAATAAAAAACAGCCCATGGATATCTGCGGGCCGTTGATTGCATGGAGCCGGCGATCAGACTCGAACTGACGACCTGCTGATTACAAATCGGCAAGTACTGACTACACGCTTTTTCACTTTTTTGCACGAAATCATTGACAGTACTTGCTTAAACCCTTATCTTGCCTTCACGCTGTTTCACTGAAAAGCACACCTTTTCACCCTTTTCGGTTGGACAATGGTTGGACAACTTTTTGATCAGGAGGGGGCGATCATGGCAGGCAAATGGATCAAATCGAAGTCATACCCCGGCGTGAGGTATCGGCTACATCCCACCAGAAAGCACGGCGTTGGTCCAGACAAGTACCTCACCATTTTTTACAAGCTTAATGGAAGGATGGTTCAGGAGTCTCTCGGCTGGGCCTCAAAGACCTGGACCGAAACCGGCCCTGACGGAAAGGTGGTGAAAAGCGGCTGGACGGAAAAACGTGCTGCGGCTCTGCTGGCTGAGTTGCAGGAAAACCAGCGAGTCGGCAATGGCCCCCGGACTCTTGCGGAAAAGCGGGAACTTGCCGACCAGGTTCGCCTTGCTGAAGAAGCGGCGAGGCTGGAAGCAGAGGAAGTGGCCCAGGCTGAAGAAGCCCTGAACGTGACTTGGGGCGACGTATGGCCCCGGTATGTTCAGCACTCGGAAGCGAACAAGAAACCCAACACCGTGCGGACTGAAAAACTTTTTGAACAACACTGGATCAGGCCCGTCATCACTGCCAAGACCCCGCTGCGCTCCGTTTCCCCGTTTCACTTGGAGAAGATTAAGGCGCGTATGCTCAAGGACGGCAAGGCCCCCCGCTCCGTTGAATATACCCTGGCCCTGGTCCGGCAAGTGTACAACTTCTGTTCCATCAACGGCCTGTTTCACGGCGATAACCCTGTAACCAAGTCACGGGTGAAGGCCCCGAAATTCGACAACCGGCGATTGCGCTATCTTTCCAAGGAAGAAGCGGCGCGGCTACTGAATAGGCTGGTCGAAAAATCCATGGACGTTCACGACATTTGCTTATTGTCCTTATGTTCAGGCGCTCGGGCGGGCGAAATTTTCGCTTTAACCTGGGGCGACGTTGACATGGACCGGAGCATTTTGACGCTCCGGGACACCAAGAACGGCGAAACCCGCAAAGCCTTCATAACTGCCCAGGCCGCTGACATGCTGCGCAACAGGCGACCCGCGGTTGTGGCCCCTTCCGATCTTGTCTTTCCAGGCCAGGGTGGGAAGCAAATAAAGGCAATCTCCAAGACCTTCGAGCGCACCGTTGATGAAATCGGCCTGAACGACGGTCTCAGCGATCCAAGAGACCACGTTGTTTTCCACACGCTGCGACATAGCTACGCTTCCCTGCTGGTCGAGCACGGAGTTGCGCTGTTCACGGTCAAGGAAATGCTCGGACATAAGGACATCCGCATGACGGCCAGGTATGCGCATTTAGGCGAGAGCACTATGTTGGAAGCTGCGAAGAAGCTGGAGTGCGCCCTTGGCAGCCAGACAGGCAAAGGCGAGGTCATACCCCTGCGGCCTGCCATGAGCCAGTAGCCAACACATTTCACGGCCTACCGTTTGACTGATCATCAAACGGGAAAAGGGGCGACCCTGGCCCCCTGGCCGTGGATTCTCCAGGGGCAAGCAAAGGGAGCTTGAAAATGTCTGCCAATAATCCCGCAAAGATTTTTGAAGCGGCCTGGAACGAGGCCAACCTTGATATACCGCCAGAAGAGGCCGCCCTGACTGACCAGGCCGTTCTGGAGCATATCGCCTTTGCCCCTGAAAGCCTGGAGCATTCCGAAATCCGTGAACGGGTTTATGCCTGGTCATGGAGATTGCGGAACGACCCCAAGGACAAGGAGGCGGCAGGGCTTGTCAGGAAGCTGGGCGATGCGCTGGCCGGCAAGCTCAAGCGGCGTGGGCAACCTCCGCTACTGCTCCCCGGCGAACTGGCGAGGCTCAAGCTGCTGGTCCGGCTGGCCCATGATTGCCTTTTGCCCTGGTACGAAGAAATGCGGGCAGGGCAAGCATCCGCCAAGAGAACCGAAGGCGCGGATCGGATTTTCCATGAAAGGGCCGTCGATTCCGTCCCTTCCTACATTCGCGCAATACGGCCCCACGGCGAGGGTTTTTACAGCATTCTGACGGAAGCTCGCCGCCTGCCTGAACTCACCTTGGCGGAATTCATCAAGGACTGCCTGCTTATCCACCTGGAAACCTACCCGCGTTTTGCGGATCTTCAAGAGAAGTGGGACGGACGAAAGGATGAACCAAGGCAGGTTTGCTTCAAGGAGCACATTCCCCGCATCTTCAAAGACGCCTTGCACCCCGAGGCCACCTTTCAGCACGGCCCGCTGATCGTTGGAGCCAAAGCGCAATCTCAGGGCCACCCCTACTTCTTTCTGCGCTGACCCGCATCCTCCTCGGCGACATTCAAGTCTGCCCGTCCTTGTGATAGGCAGGCTTCTTCCTTTTGAAAACCGAAACCTCCCATCCCCAATTATTCGGGCCAATTAGTTGGACGACCGGCCCATATCGCCAATGACACACATAGCGTCATCAAAACACCACCATTAGGAGGATGACCTATGTCGAGACACACACCCGTATCGTACTCACGTGACGCCGTAGACCGCTACCTGCGGAAGAAATTTCCAGAAATCGACTGGACACCCGTCGTGGAGCAGCTACCCCCGCGTATCTGGCGAGCCAGGTGGGATGACCTGGCTACACGGCACGGACTGCCTTTCGCGGCGCGGACTCTGGCCAACCAGGACTGCCTGGGCATAGGCCCGGCCAGTTTTGAAAATCCTAAAAAATAAGCCCTGGACCATACGGACCAGGGCTCGATAGATGGACGGCGTTCACCTTCCATCTATGGCCCCGGACCCAAGAAGTCAAGGGATCGGAGGGTATCTCTATGTATCGTCATTGTATCGACTGCGGCGAGCCATTTCCCGTTGAAAATGGCCAGGAATGGAAAATTCGTTGCCTGCAATGCTGGCGAGAATGGAGGGCTGAGCAGGACGACCAGTACGACACCCTGATCGGCACCATGCGCCATGAGCTGGCCGGCCTGCAAGCGGAATGCGACTGGCTGCGTGAAATCATCGCGGAGCTGGAGCCATGGGCCGAAATCGGACGCGCCCTGGCCGACCGTGCCCACGACGTGCTGTTCCTGGTGCACCCGGACAAGCACGGCGGCCATCCCGTGGCTACCGAAATTGCCAGCTGGATCAACTCGGAGGTGCGACGATGAGTGACCACATCCAGGAGTTCCAAGCACACATCGAGGCGGCAGGGCTGCGGCCCGACCATATCCATGCTGACGGCTATATCCACAGGTGTCCCGTGGAAGGGAAGCCCCGCGCAAAAGATGGGGCGTACATCCTGCATTTGGACCCGCCATGCTCGGGTTGGTTCGAAAACCATCGGACAGGCGAGACCGGCACATGGACGGCAACCGCCAAGGAGAGAATGTCCCAGGCCGACCGGGATCGTCTCAGGCAACGCATTGAGGCTGCCCGGCAAGAGGCTCGCCGACAACGGGCTGCTGATCATCAAGCTGCTGCGGATCGTGCACGGACCCTATACGACCGGGCGCGGCCTGCATCCCAGGATCACGCATACCTGATTAAGAAGGGCATCAGGCCCCTGCCCGGCCTGCGCCAGGCCGGCAAGCTGCTGGTCGTGCCGGTCATGAACGAGGCCGGGAAGATCATTTCCCTGCAATACATCAGCCCGGACGGCCAAAAGCGTTTTCTGAAAGGCGGCCAGACCGCCGGCGGCCTCTTCGCCATCAAGGGCGACGACACCGGCCCACTGGCCATCTGCGAGGGCATGGCCACAAGCGCGAGTATCCACCAGGCCACCGGATGGACCGTCCTTGTTGCGTTCAATGCGGGCAATCTGGGGCGCGTGGCCGAGATAGCCCGGAAAAAATATCCGACCCGCAAGATCATTGTCTGCGGTGACAATGACACCAAGACCCAGGGCAATCCGGGTCTGACTGCTGCACAAGACGCATCACGAGCGGTATCTGGTCTGCTAGCGATCCCGGACATGGACGGGAAGCCCTGTGACTGGAACGACTACGCCCAGGCCAACGGTCTGGAAGCGACCAGAGAGGCTCTGGAGCAAGCCCGTGAACCCAGCCCTGAGCAGGCGCCGGACGAGTGGCCGGACCTGATCCCTTACGGCGACCACGACGCCCCGGCGATCTCCTGTGACGTTCTGCCCGGCTGGGCTGGTCAATTCGCAGCGGCCACAGCCGACTCGATCCAGGTGCCCTCCGCCCTGGCCGTATGCTCCGTGCTGGGTGCTTTGGCCACCACGGCAGCGGGCGCAATCCGTCACATAGAAATCCGTCCCGGCTACAGAGAACCTTTGAACCTCTACCTAGTTTCCATCCGGAAACATATAACTCTTTGATATTTAACTTTATTAACCGAAAAATCGCTTGACATTTAATGCATTTTTTGACATGCTTCAACTTGTAGCCATTTGTTTATATTATAAAAA